>NZ_RJPX01000002.1:0-132290 GCF_003944325.1 Streptococcus mitis
TGCTATTTTAGTTAAGAGAATTTCAACTGTTGGTGGTAAAATCGCTAGATTAAACCAAGGGTGTAAGTAGCGATAAGCTAAGAAATAGTTAGGTTCCTCACCCAATCCTAGTTGTTTATATAAGGTCTTGACTTCACTATCTAACCTCGCTTCAAAAGACACATCTGAATGCTCCTCTTCCTTCTTCTGATTAAAATAACGCATCCAGACTAGGAAACCTATAAAGACTAGGACAAATATTCCTGATAAGATATATTTTAAATTGTAGTTCATCGCTTAACCTCCTGATTTATCGGTTTAATCTAATCAACATAGGGTAGGGACGACTTATATTATGGTATATTGAAGTTAGAACAACACGTATTGCTTTTTAGATAATGACTAAAAAGCAATACGAATATCCTAATTACGTTGTATCTTCCTAGTTCAATCTACTATAAAATACTTTTCCTACTATATCGAACTAAGTTCCCCAACAAGAGATAGCATTTAATGCTACTCCTGCTACAACAACAGCTACATTAAATTTAGCTAATTGAGATGGTTTTAATACTGATGCAGCAATATCTTTTATTATATCAACCGCTTTTCCATAATTATGAGACACCAAAGCATTGGTTAATATTTCTATCATATTTCTACCTTGCAGTGCATCCCATATAATTCCACCAAATGGTACAGAATTTATGACTACACAAGCCGCATATGCTCCTAAATCACGAGTCATACTTGGCAATACATAATTTTCAAAAATAAACTTCCCTTCTAAGCCAATATCTCCTGGTAGTTCTGCCCTTGCTTTTAGAGCATAGAAATCAGTTACAACGTATCTCTTTGTAGCCAAATCAACATGTCCAGCTTCCTCTAAATAGAATTTCAAGCTTTCAATCGCCTGTTCTGTCTGCTCTTGTTCGCTCAAGACAGCAGTTTGTCTGGTTGCTGTTTCAGACGCATAAATGCTATTTCCGACAGAGAAGAGCAATCCAAATATCATAATGAAAACCATACTTACTTTAATTAATTTATGAGTCATTTTACTTCTCCTATTTAAGCTTACAAAAAACAACTATCCTTCAATTTTTAATAAATAAAACAATAAACCTTATAGCTCATTGGATTCGCCTTCCTTCTATCTCATTTCATTTTAAACAACGAACTTACTCTTAACTGGGAGAATAGTATGCTCCTGTATCAATACCTTGAGTAACTAGAGTAGTACTAATAAAACTTCGACTATTACTCAGTAGAATTAGCACAATAAGCAAAATAGATAGCGCTTTCAAATATTCAAATTTTAATTTTCCCATCTTGCCACCTTCTTTCACCTATATTATAAATTAACATATATAACCTGTCAAGTAATTAAAGCAACATCTTAGATATTTTTAAAAAGAAGAATTAAAGTTATATTTTCACACATAAAAAAGATAGCTTCTGCTATCCTTATACATTCTCTAACTACTTATCCATCAGATATTGTTCTACCTTGAGTGCCATAACTTCATTATTTTCAATTAGATAGAGCACCTTAGCTTGCATATAATAGTCCTTAGCAACAGAGATATCAAGATCCTCTGTTACATTTCCCAACAAACAATATAAATCTGCTAACCTAAAGCTACTATGATATTTGTTACAAAATTCAATCATCTCCAATAATAGGTCTCTGGACTTATCCATCTCCTCCTGTTTCCAAAGGTGGTAACAATAATTGTATTTTATTTTGATATACAACTCAATTTGTTCACGCACACTGGTATCGATTTTTGAAAGGGCTACGGAAACCTGTTCATATAGTTGTTCAAATTTCTCCTTATCCTCATCATAGCCTAAGAAAATCAACAGAGTATTCAAAATATACAAGTAGTCTACTTTATCAATACTAATCCTACTGAGGATGTCCTCTATTTTTGAAATAGCTAGTTTTAATTGATGTTCACATTGATAGGTTAGAATGGCATCTATCCAGTCCAGATAAATCTTTTCATCAAAAGATAAGGAAGTCTGTTGCTTTCTTTCTCCCTCAAAAGCATATTTCAAAGAGGCATAATCTTGATTTTCCAACAATGTTTCAGACAACCTCTTGAAAGCAGACAAGCCTAGAAACTCTTTCGAAATTTCTCCTGAAAAGAAATAGTCCATATTTAAGCCCATTTTTTCAGATAATTTATATAACAAATCTGCTCCTGGCATATATTTGCCTTGTTCCATTCGACTTATCTGAGTTTGTTGGCAAATTCCTTCTGCCAACTCTTTTTGCGACCAGCCCAGCTCTTTTCGCTTATTTTTTAATCTTGTTGCTAATAATGCATGCATGCTATCCACCACTATTTATATTCTATAAAAACATTATACTACTTTTTGATAAGATTATATCAAATTGGCTACACAGTGTGAATAGGATTCTAAAAAGGAAAGAAAAAAGAGCCATTCAAAGCTCTTTTCCTAGTTCTTAATACCAACCGTTGTTAAGCCAGAAGTTTTTCGCAGCTGACCATGAACCGTAACGTCCTGCAACGTAAGCATCTGCTACACGTTCTTGGTTTTCAGCTGAGTAGTCACCGTTCAAGTATGAATCTGTCAATTGGTAACGTCCGATGTAACGTCCGTTTGTAGCTGTGTAGCTACCACCTGATTCTTTTTGAGCGATCCATTCTTTGGCTTCTGCTTCAGATCCGCTTACAGTTGCAGCAACTGTTTCTTCTGCTGCAGGTGCGCTTGCCACTGGAGCTGCTTCTTCTGTAGTTTCTGCTGCTGGAGCTGAAACAGTTTCATCTTGAGCAGCTGGTGCTGCATAAGTAGTTGGCGCTGGTGTTGCAGCTGGTGCTACAGGGCCGTCGATAACCAACTCTTGACCAACATAAATCAAATGAATGTTGTCAATGTGATTGTTTTCTGCCAATTTCTCAATAGTTGTGTTGTGAGTTTCAGCGATTTCTGAAAGTGTATCACCTTCTTTAACAGTGTAAGTTGATGATTCTTGAGCAGATACAAATGATGGAGCAAATACTGCAAACAAGGCAGCTACTCCTGCAAGAGTTGTTTTAATCTTTTTAGTTGTTGATTTCATATTTGAAAATTCTCCTTCTTTCTATAGTTCTATGATACCCTTTAAATATTACTGTTTCTTGACACTTTTATGTAGAAATATTACAAAATTATTTTTTATTTCCCTAAATAAGCTATTTTTTGTTACAAAAGATACTGTTTTATTCTATTTGTAGTGTAAAAAGGTTTTCATCCACAATTAAAGCCAAGACCTTCATTCTTTGATATAATAGAGATAAGAATTTTTATAAGGGGAAACTGATGAAATCACTTCGTTTTCAATCTGTCTTTGATATCATCGGACCAGTTATGATTGGCCCATCTAGTAGCCATACCGCTGGTGCTGTTCGTATTGGGAAGATTGTATCTTCCATTTTTGATGATACTCCGACAGAAGTCGAATTCCAACTATTTAACTCATTTGCCAAGACTTATCGTGGTCACGGAACAGACCTAGCCCTTGTTGCAGGTATTTTAGGCATGGATACAGATGATCCTGAAATCCCAAATAGTCTGGAGATTGCCCACAAGCGTGGTATCAAGATTGTCTGGACCATTCAAAAAGACAGTAATGCTCCTCACCCAAACACCACTAAAATTACCGTCAAAAATGCCCACAAGACCATCAGTGTGACTGGTATTTCAATCGGTGGAGGAAATATTCAGGTCACCGAACTCAATGGCTTTGCCGTCTCTCTCAATATGAATACACCGACTATCATTATCGTTCATCAAGATATTCCAGGCATGATTGCCCTCGTAACAGAGGCACTTTCACGCTATGGTATCAATATCGCCCAGATGAACGTTACTCGTGAAAAAGCTGGTGAAAAAGCCATTATGATTATCGAAGTCGACAGTCGCAACTGTGATGAGGCCATCGAGGAAATTCGAGAAATCCCTCATCTCCACAATGTCAATTTCTTTAAATAGGAGGAAGCATGTTTTATTCTATCAAAGAATTGGTCGAGCAGGCAGAACTGGACTTTCAAGGAAATGTCGCAGAACTCATGATTACAACGGAGTTTGAATTGACAGGTCGTGAACGTGAAGAGGTTCTCCTTCTCATGGAACGCAATCTAGAAGTCATGAAAGCCTCTGTCCAACTTGGCCTCAATGAAAATAAATCTCGTAGTGGCCTGACAGGTGGAGATGCTGCCAAATTGGATCACTACATCAAAAACGGAAAAACTTTATCAGATTACACGATTCTGTCTGCTGCCCGAAATGCCATCGCAGTCAATGAACACAATGCCAAAATGGGCTTGGTCTGTGCCACTCCGACTGCTGGAAGTGCTGGCTGTCTGCCCTCAGTTCTAAATGCTGCTATTGAAAAATTAGACCTCAGCCACGAGCAACAGCTGGATTTCCTCTTTGCTGCCGGTGCCTTTGGACTAGTCATCGCAAACAATGCCTCTATTTCAGGTGCTGAAGGTGGCTGTCAGGCCGAAGTCGGCTCTGCCTCTGCTATGAGTGCTGCCGCCTTGACTCTAGCTGCTGGTGGAACACCTTATCAGGCCAGTCAGGCCATTGCCTTTGTCATTAAAAATATGCTAGGTCTCATCTGTGACCCTGTTGCTGGCTTGGTCGAAGTTCCCTGTGTAAAGCGCAATGCCATGGGAGCTAGCTTTGCCTTTATCGCAGCAGACATGGCCCTGGCAGGTATCGAATCTAAAATCCCTGTGGATGAAGTTATCGATGCCATGTATCAAGTAGGAGCAAGCATGCCAACTGCCTTTCGTGAAACAGCTGAAGGTGGACTCGCTGCCACACCTACTGGTCGTCGCCTCCAAAAAGAAATTTTCGGAGAATAAGCTTATCAAATAGGAGAAACCATGACCTCTATCTCAGCTATCTTTTTCGATCTGGATGGAACCCTCGTTGACAGTTCTATCGGGATTCACAATGCCTTTACCCATACCTTTAAAGAGCTGGGGGTACCTAGCCCTGATGCCAAAACGATTCGTGGTTTTATGGGACCGCCCCTTGAAAGTAGTTTTGCGACTTGCCTTCCCAAAGAACAAATTTCTGAGGCTGTGCAGATATACCGTTCTTACTATAAGGAAAAAGGCATCTATGAAGCTCAGCTCTTCCCTCAGATTATAGAATTGCTTCAAGAGCTATCCAAGAATTACCCTCTTTATATCACCACTACAAAGAATACACCAACCGCTCAGGATATGACTAAAAATTTGGGAATCCATCATTTCTTTGATGACATTTATGGTTCCAGCCCTGAAGCACCCCATAAGGCAGATGTCATTCGCCAAGCCTTGCAGGCACATCAACTAGCCCCTCAACAAGCCATCATCATCGGAGATACCAAGTTTGATATGCTGGGAGCTCAAGAAACAGGCATTCAGAAATTGGCCGTCACTTGGGGATTTGGAGATCAATCAGACTTGCTAAACTATCAGCCTGATTATATGGCCCACAAACCCTCAGATGTTTTGGCGTATTTTCAATAACATAACGGAGACTGGGCAACAACTCCATTTCATACTCTTCGAACCAAGTTAGTTTTCTCTGTAACCTCAACGCTGTTCTTTGAGTAACCTTCAGCTAGCTTCCTAGTTTGCTATTTGATTTTCATTGGGTATCAGAATAAAATGGAGCAAGTTTCTACATAACAAAACGCATATTATCAAGGTTTCAAGTCCTAATAATATGCGTTTTTCTGTTTTATTCAACGTGGGTTGTTTGATTGGCAAAGGCGATAATGGCTTGCTTCAATTCATCTCCTCTGAGAGTTCGGAACTCTTCAATCTTTTGATCGATGGCTTCTAGAGGCATGACATTAACCTTACCAACGAAAATCTTATCCATAACCTGATTATCAACAAGTTCAGTTGATACCAAGAGTTCTTCGTAGAGTTTTTCACCTGGGCGGATTCCAACTTCAACGATTGGAATTTCGCTCTCAGTGTGTCCACTTAGAAGGACCATTTTCTTGGCCAAGTCATAAATCTTGACTGGTTTGCCCATATCAAGGATAAAGACTTCTCCATCCTTGGCATAAGCACCAGCATGGATAACCAGACGGCTAGCTTCTGGAATGGTCATAAAGTAACGGGTCATGCGGAAGTCTGTCACCGTTACAGGCCCACCTTCAGCAATCTGACGTTCAAAGACTGGAATCACACTACCACGGCTACCAAGAACATTTCCAAAACGAACTGCACAGTAGGTCGATTGGCTACGTTGGTTAAAGCCAGTGACAATCAATTCCGCCACGCGCTTGGTTGCTCCCATAACATTTGGTGGATTAACCGCCTTATCTGTCGAAATCATAACCATCTTAGGTACTTTGGCTTCATCAACAGCCTTAGCAACATTGTAGGTTCCACGAATATTGTTTTTGAAGGCTTCTTTTGGATTGCGCTCCATCATAGGAACGTGCTTGTGGGCAGCCGCATGATAAACAATAGCAGGCTTGTACTGCTCAAAGACTTGCAACAAACGGTCATAGTCTTGAATATCGGCAATAACTGGTACATAATCAATCCCTTGGAACTTGCGAATCAATTCATGATAAACAAGATAGATTGAATTTTCCCCATGACCGAGCAAGACAATGCGTTCAGGATTGAAGCGGCTAACTTGGCGACAGATTTCAGAACCGATTGAACCGCCAGCTCCTGTAACCAAGATTGTTTTTCCAGTAAGTTCTGCTCCCAAACGCGATTCGTCAAGACGAATTTCCTGACGGCCCAAAAGGTCTGTGATATCAATCTTCTGGAAGCCTCCACCTGCTTGGTGAAGTCCCTGAACAACGGTTTCAACCTTAGGCATCTTGTAACATTTAACACCCAGCTTATTACACATCTGCAAGATACGCTCGTATTCTGACGGATCAAGCGACGGAATCGCAACGATAACACGCTCAATTTGATGGCGTTTTGCTAATTCAGGCAGATCATCATATGAGCCCAAAACAGGGATACCACCGAGTTTTTGACCCTTTTTCTTTTCATCATTATCCAAAATACCGACAAGTTCCAAATCACTAGTTGGATGTTGGTAGCTGTTCATAAAGAGAGCTCCACCATCTCCAGCACCAATCAAGAAGGTCCGACGGTGTTCTCCATCACCACTTCCCTTTTTACGTTTGGAGTAGATTAACTGCCAAGTAATCCGTGGCAATAGAATCAAGAAGGTACTCAACAAGATAAAGAGAATGATAAAACGAATTGAAAATAGAGGTAAGAAGGCATAGCAGATACTATATGACAAGACACTGCTCGCAGTCACACCAAAAAAGATTTTCATAAAATCCGTAATCTTGCTGTAACGGCTGATACTAGCGTTCAAGCCCCAAAATCCAATCATCAATTGATAAAACAAGAAGGCCAAACTCGTATAGATGATGTAGTCAACAGGTGCTGGATTAATCAATCCGTAGAATAAGATATAAGATACAATGATGGAAACCACCATACTCAAAATATCAAATATGCCCCAGAAGACCTGTTTTTGTTGTTTATTTAAAATTTCCACCAGATCAATGACATAATCTGTGAGTTTTTTATTCATAGAAATTTACTCCTCCTTAAAAGAGCTCGATGGTTATATTGTTATTATAACACTTTTTCTCCAGTTTACGATTTGCTACAATCTTTTAATTGCTTTTTCGTAACAGCTTCATAAAAATAAACTGTCTGACAAATCCTGGACAAAGGGCAACAACCATCTGAATCGCAACACTCTTGGCGTACTCTCTGTAAGAAATTTGCCCTCTCTTCAGCATGCGCTGACGAGCTTGACGATAGAGTTTGAGGTAACGCAGTCCCCCACGACGCTCAAACATTCCTGCTCCAACACGAACCTTACACAAGATTTGATTCAGATTTCCAGTCTTGGCTCCTGCAGCAATCATATTGAGCCAGAGGAGGTCATCCTCCATATAAAGGCCATCCTCATAGTTGCCTGCCTTGAGAACCATATCCTTCTTGAACATGACAGTCATGTGGTTAAAGGCACTTCTCATCCTTTGATAAGCCACAATATCTGCGTTCTGGGTCGGAACACGACGATAAGAAACAATCTCATCAGGATTGTCAATAAATTCTGCAATATGTCCACCTAATAGGTCGAGATTGTCCCTCTCCATTAACTGAACCTGTTTCTCAAAACGGTCTGGAACAGCTATATCATCTGTATCCATACGAGCGATGATATCATACTGACACTGCAAAACACCGTATCGAAGAGCCAGACCCAAACCTTGATTCTGCTCAAGAGGACAGCGTTTCACTGGAATTTCAGACTGAGCTTCTACTTGGTCTAACACCTGATAGAGCTCAGGTGTCAAAGGCCCATCCTCAACCAGAACCAACTCGCTCGGTTTCAAGGTCTGATTTTGAATACTATTAATGGCATCTCGCAAAAATGTCGGATTTTCCTTAATATAAACCGACATCAAGACGCTAATTTTTTGCTTTTCAAGCACAGTTTTTCTCCAATATATAGATTTCCTTCCACTATTTTATCATAATTTTCAAGACTTTCCCATTTTTATCTTGAAAGCCCAAAACCTTACTTGACATTATAAGGAAAAAACCTTAAAATAAGCTGTTATTAAAATCAGCTAGAAGAGGTATTTTATGAAAAAGCAATCACTCTTTTTTGTTCCAGGTATTATACTGATTGGTGTTTCCTTGCGGACTCCTTTTACTGTTTTACCCATTATTTTGGGAGATATTTCGCAAGGTCTGGGAGTAGAAGTTAGTTCGCTTGGTGTCTTGACCAGCCTTCCTCTCCTCATGTTTACCCTCTTCTCACTCTTTTCTACCCGACTGGCTCAGAAAATTGGCTTGGAGCATCTCTTTACCTACAGTCTTTTCTTCTTAACCATTGGCTCTCTGATTCGACTAATCAATTTGCCCCTGCTCTATCTAGGAACCTTGATGGTTGGGGCAAGTATCGCAGTCATCAATGTTCTGCTTCCTAGTCTCATCCAAGCCAATCAACCAAAGAAAATTGGTTTTCTGACCACCTTATATGTAACTTCTATGGGGGTTGCAACGGCTCTGGCCTCCTATCTGGCTGTGCCTATTACACAAGCCAGCTCTTGGAAAGGCCTTATCATCCTCCTCACCCTGCTCTGTCTAGCAACTTTTTTGGTCTGGCTTCCAAATCACCGCTATAATCACAGACTGGCTCCACAAACCAAACAAAAAAGCAAAACAAAGGTCATGCGTAATAAACAGGTCTGGGCAGTGATTGTTTTTGCAGGTTTTCAATCCTTGCTCTTTTACACTGCTATGACCTGGCTACCTACCATGGCTATCCACGCAGGCCTATCCAGTCACGAAGCTGGCTTACTGACCTCTATCTTCTCTCTGATTAGCATTCCTTTTTCAATGACCATCCCAAGCCTAACAACCAGCTTGTCTACTCGCAACCGTCAGCTCATGCTCACTCTGGTTTCACTAGCTGGTGTGTTCGGCATTTCCATGCTCTTTTTCCCAGTCGGTAATTTCTTTTACTGGCTTGCCATCCATCTCCTCATCGGAACCGCAACCAGCGCCCTCTTCCCTTATCTCATGGTCAACTTTTCACTCAAGACAAGCGCTCCTGAAAAGACAGCCCAATTGTCTGGTTTATCTCAAACAGGAGGCTATATCCTAGCAGCCTTTGGGCCAACTCTATTTGGTTACAGTTTTGACCTTTTCCACTCTTGGGTGCCAGCTGTAGCTGCCCTCTTGCTCGTCGATATCCTGATGACTGTGGCCCTCTTTACAGTGGACAGAGCTGATAAAATCCTCTAAACTTCTAGTTTTGACTAGAAGTTTTTTATATATAAAAATTTTACACATTTCTCTTGACAGGGCTTTCTTTTAGATGTACAATGTATGTGTAGAAAAATTATATATAAAAATCTTACACATTAGAAAAGGAGGTTCCCCATGTACTTTCCAACATCCTCTGCCTTGATTGAATTTCTCATCTTGGCCGTACTGGAGCAGGATGATTCTTATGGTTATGAGATTAGCCAAACCATTAAGCTTATCGCTAATATCAAAGAATCTACGCTCTATCCCATTCTCAAAAAATTGGAGGGCAATAACTTTCTGACCACCTATTCTAGAGAGTTCCAAGGTCGCATGCGCAAATACTACTCCTTAACAAATGGTGGTATAGAGCAGCTCGTGACCCTAAAAGATGAATGGGCACTCTATACAGACACCATTAATGGCATCATAGAAGGGAGTATCCGCCATGACAAGAACTGAATACCTGACTCAGCTAGAACTCTATCTCAAGAAACTACCTGAAGCTGATCGCATCGAAGCCATGGACTATTTCAGGGAACTCTTTGACGATGCTGGAGTCGAAGGAGAAGAAGAACTCATCGCTAGCTTGGGAACTCCCAAAGAAGCGGCCCACGAAGTTCTCTCCAATCTTCTCGATAAAAAAATCAATGAAGCGCCCGCTCAAAAAAATAACCGACAAATTTTACATATCGCCTTGTTAGCCCTCCTTGCAGCACCCATCGGTATTCCTCTGGGAATCGCCATCCTCGTTGCCCTGTTCGGAATCCTTGTAGCCGCTTTGACTGTCATTCTGGCTTTCTTTGCGGTTTCCATACTTGGTATCATCGGCGGATTCCTATTTTTAGTTGAAAGTTTCACTGTCCTAGCCCAAGCAAAATCAGCCTTTATCTTGATTTTTGGTGCTGGTTTACTAGCCATCGGTGCTTCTTCGCTGGTTTTACTAGGTATTTCCTATGTAGCTCGTTTCTTCGGTCTACTCATTGTTCGCTTGGTGCAATTTGTTCTCAAAAAAGGAAAGAGAGGTGACCAGCATGCGTAAATGGACAAAAGGATTTCTCATCTTTGGTGTGGTGACTACCATTATCGGCTTTATCCTGCTCTTTGTAGGCATCCAATCTGACGGGATTAAGAGCCTACTTTCCATGTCCAAAGAGCCTGTCTATGATAGTCGGATGGAAGAGCTGACCTTTGGCAAGGAAGTCGAAAACCTAGAGATTACGCTCCACCAACACGCGCTGACCATCACAGACTCTTTCGATGATCAAATCCACATTTCTTATCATCCATCTATTTCTGCTAACCATGATCTTATCACAAGTCAGAACGATAAAACGCTAAGCCTCACTGATAAGAAACTGTCTGAAACCCCATTTCTCTCTTCTGGAATTGGCGGGATTCTCCATATCGCAAGTAGCTACTCTAGTCGTTTTAATGAAGTTATTCTCCAAGTTCCAAAGGGAAGAAGTCTAAAAGGGATCAACATCTCAGCAAATCGCGGTCAAACCAGTATCACTAATGCTAGTCTTGAAAATGCGACCATCAATACCAATAATAGCTATCTCCTCCGAATTGAAGGAAGTCGTATCAAAAACAGTAAACTCACAACACCAAATATTATCAATATCTTTGATACAGACCTTACAGATAGTCAGCTAGAATCAACAGAACATCACATCCACGCTGAAAAAATCCAAATACACGGTAAGGTGGAATTGGTAGCAAAAACAAACCTAAACCTGCTACTTTCTGAAGAAGAAAAACAAAGAATCAACTTAGATCTTTCAACAAAACATGGTTCTATTCTTCATTTTCTAAGAGAAGGAAGACATTCATTTAGCAATAAAGAAAACAAAGATGAACGATTAAGCAATCCTTATAAAACAGAAAAAGCTGATGTGAAAGATCAACTCATAGCAAGGGCAGACCAGGATATCTATCTACTCAAAGCAGAGGAACACAAGTCTTCTTCTAGAAACCGTTGACAAAAGCGCTTACATCTGCTACTATGAAAGCATATTTATCTAACTAAAAAGGAGGTTCTACCATGAAACAAGAATGGTTTGAAAGTAATGATTTTGTAAAAACAACAAGCAAGAACAAGCCTGAAGAACAACCCAAAAATCTTGCAGACAAGGCTGAAGAAACGATAGCCGATCTCGATACACCAATTGAAAAAAATACTCAAGTAGAGGAGGAAGTCTCTCAAGCTGAAGTCGAACTGGAAAGCCAGCAAGAAGAGAAAATTGAAATGCCTGAAGACAGTGAAGCGAAAACAGAAATAGAAGAAAAGAAAGCATTAGATTCTACTGAAGAAGAGCAAGATCTTCCTGGAGAAACAGACAAAGTCACTATGGCTGAAGAGAGCCAAGAAGCTCTTCCTCAGCAAAAACCAACCACGAAAGAGCCCCTTCTTCTCAGTCAATCCTTAGAAAGTCCCTATATCCCCGACCAAGCTCCAAAATCTGCGGATAAATGGAAAGAGCAAGCGCTTGATTTTTGGTCTTGGCTAGTGGAAGCGATCAAATCTCCTACAAGCAAGCTTGAAACAAGTAGCACACACAGTTACACAGCCTTTCTCTTGCTCATTCTGTTTTCTGCATCTTCCTTTTTCTTTAGTATCTACCACATCAAACAAGCTTACTATGGACATATAGCAACTATGCATAATCACTTCCCTGAACAATTTGCTTCATTAAATCTCTTTTCGATTATCTCTATCCTAGTAGCAACCACACTCTTCTTCTTTTCATTCCTCTTGGGTAGTTTCGTCGTGAGACGATTTATCTACCAGGAAAAGGACTGGACGCTAGAAAAGGTTGTCCAACAATATAGTCAACTCTTGGCAATTCCAATCTTCCTCACTGCTATTGCTAGTTTCTTTGCCTTCTTTGACAGCCTGCGATTCACAGCCCTCTTGTGTGTGATTAGCATTGGAATCATTCTGCTTGCCAGTCTCCATATCATTACAAGACCAAGTCAAGCAAGTGAAACCGACTCCTTCTATCAATTATTCTTGTCTGTCCTTGTGAACGGAGTCATTATCCTCCTCTTCTTTGTAACTGAAGTGGCACTGATTGGAGATTATCTTCGTATCTTGGCCCTTCTTTAAACTTCAATCCTGTCTTTCATGGCAGGATTTTTTATATATCAAAAAGCAAGTCAATTGACCTGCTTCTGCTTTACTCTCCTTGTGCTAATGTTTTAAAATCTTGTCCTAGGATGGGTTTTATTTCTAATTGATTGGCGTCTAGTTGGTGGTAAGAGGCTTTTGGTAGTGACTCTAGGAATTTTGCATAGTTCAAGCGGGCAATGGCTTCATAGTCTTCTGGTTTAGAGCCGTCTCCTGTGATTTGAACCAAGTCAATCTCCCACTGCACTTCCTTATCCACCAATTGCTCAATATAGGCAGCAGGAACAAATGGTTCTCTCGGTAAAACCGTCTTGACTCCTTGAGCTAGATGGTAAACGCCATGCACTTGCCCTTCTCCATCCTGATAGAAGGAAACTCTTGTAAAATAGGCATCTGTCTCTTGAACCGCACGCACACGCGCTTCAAACTGAGCCAAGCCATCTGCCTCTAAAAAGCTTTTCAAGTCCTCATGACCAAAGAAAACAGGATTAAAAATTCCTTGGCAAATCGTAAAACGGGCTGCAGTGTCTGCTAGATAGGCTTGAATACTTGCTTGGAAATAAGCTTCAAAGTCAAAACCATCTAGCCCCTCAATCTCAGTTCCTGTGTAAGCAAGCAGGGCATCTAAAAATGCTTTGATAATCTGCCAGTCTGTCTTTGTGAGTAGGTCAGGAAGATCGACACGATAAGCCTTTGGACCATCATCATAACTAACCTTAAAGAGAAATTGTGATTGCCCTACTATCGCACACTCGATATACTCGAGACGGTTAAGAGGCTGACGGAGATAGACGGCATCATAACTATGTGACTCCAAACCATCTACCAAGGCCAAGATAGACTTGGCAGTCAAAATTTCCTGTTCTCCTAAAATGCTCTGTTTATTTGGCATTAAAAATGTTTTCGTCATAACTGGACTCCTTTGAAATCGTTTACACATAGTATACCTTATTTTTCTGAAAGATACAAAAACAAACTTTATACTCTTCGAAAATCTCTTCAAACCGCGTCAGCTTCGCCTTGCCGTAGATATATGTTCCTGACTTCGTCAGTTTCATCTACAACCTCAAAACAGTGTTTTGAGCAGCCTGCGGCTAGCTTCCTAGTTTGCTCTTTGATTTTCATTGAGTATTAGATTTTTGAGTAAAAATCATAGAAAAACAGCCCCTGAGGACTGTTTGACATTATACAGTAGCTGCTTGATCCAAGCTTTCACCGATAGCGGCTAGGCGCTCGACAACTTCAGCTTGTGTCAATTCATTTTCTGAAACATAGCGGTTACGTGGGTGAACACGGCACTCGTGTGAGCATCCACGAAGGTACTTGTCTTCATTTTCTTCTGATGTCAAGATACGACGGTTACAGAATGGATTTCCACAGTTGACATAACGTTCACATGGTGTTCCATCAAACCAGTCTTTCCCTACGATGGTTGGGTTAACATGGTTGACATCTACGGCGATACGCTCGTCAAAAACGTACATTTTCCCATCCCAAAGTTCACCTTGGACTTCTGGGTCTTTACCGTAAGTCGCGATTCCTCCGTGCAATTGGCCAACATCTTTGTAGCCTTCACGGACCATCCAGCCTGAGAATTTCTCACAGCGAACTCCACCTGTACAGTAAACCACGACACGCTTGTCCATGAATTTTTCCTTGTTGTCACGAACCCATTGTGGCAACTCACGGAAGTTGCGGATGTCTGGGCGGATAGCCCCACGGAAATGTCCTAGGTCGTACTCATAATCGTTACGTGTGTCAAGGACAACGGTATCTTCGTCAAGAAGGGCTTCTTTGAACTCTTTTGGAGACAAGTAAGCACCTGTTGTTTCAAGTGGGTTGATGTCGTTGTCAAAGTCGTTGTCTTCCAAACCAAGGTGGACAATCTCTTTCTTGTAGCGAACAAACATCTTCTTGAAGGCTTGTTCATTTTCTTCGTCAATCTTGAACCAGAGGTCTTCCATGCCTGGGAGGCTGTGAACGTAGTCCATGTATTTTTGAGTTGTTTCGTAATCACCTGAAACTGTTCCGTTAATTCCCTCGTCAGCGACTAGGATACGACCTTTAAGGCCGATTGATTTACAGAAAGCCAAGTGGTCTGCAGCAAATTGCTCTGCATTTTCAATTGGAGTGTAAAGGTAGTAAAGTAAGACACGAATATCTTTTGCCATAAGATTTGTTCTCTTTTCTATTCTTAAATTTTCAGAATTTTTCATCTAACTATACTAGTATACCTGCTTGAGAAAACGAATGCAATTTATTTGACTGGAAATTGTAGAAAGGGATTTATCCCTGCATTTCGTCAGTAGCCATAGCGAATAGCAGATAATTCTCTCAATTTTTTGATCTGCTCGGATTGACTTTCTGACAAACTCAGCTTGTTATCAATCAATACGCGCGCAAGGTCAACATTCATTTGACTCAATATAAATGGGGTAGAGGTCCCATCGTCCTCTAATCGTCTTTTATAACTCACTAACAGATTTTTCAAGGGAGTCAGTTGAGGCGTATCCTTTATATCTCCCAATAGATGATTTATGATAGTCATGGCTTCACAACGTCTTTCACTGCCTCCGGCAAACCATTTTAATGGTGTCATACTCATTTACCTCCTGAAATTCGTTTATAAATTGAAAAACTATCATTCCTAACGCTCGTGCCAGTATTTTACCCAAACACCCTATGTAAAAAAGTCAGCAAAAATGGTAATGTCGCGAAAATATTATTAATCACATAAGACGCATAAGAAGAATTAAAGTTTTAAAAAATAAAACTTAATCTTAACTACCGATTTAGCAACTAATCTAGCAAGCCACAGTAAATCATCTCATTGGAATAATAAGTCTGTCTAGACTAAACTTAAAATTTTGTTTAGAGGCTGAACAAAAACTCAATTTCAGGAGAAAACAAAGTAAATCTTCCCACAATAAAACTGACATAATAAAAATTCTCATCGCTCCAAACAGCACTATCCATGCAAAAACTATGAGTATGATCATCTGTAAAATCAAAACTCCCTAAAACCACAGCTACCAACTCTGCTTTTGGGAATATGTATATGCCGATAGCAACTTTTCCAAATTTGACAGAAATAACCAAAGAAGCCACAGATAATAGCTTTTCAGCCTCTATTTCCTGTTTTATTCATTTTAAATGTACCATAATCCCTCCAATAGTCAAGCAAAATAATTTCTTTTAATCTATCATCCCTCTTGAGTTTATCGAACTAAGTCACCTATAACTCGAAAAAGGTATAGAAATAGAATGTTTCACGAGAAACACTCAATTTCAAGTTAACTAGCAAGAAGTCTTCTCTTGTAAGCTTGTAGGACAATCATTTTTTCAAATAGTTGTTGAAGTAATTTTCGATGAATGCAACTTCTTTAGGAGTCGTTTTCTTAGTTCCTTTAGGTAACCATCTACGAATGAGCTTATTGTGATTCTCATTAATTCCCCTTTCCCAAGAGGCATAGGGGTGCGCATAATAGATGTGTTCCTTAGAAAACACATCAGACAAGCGGTTGAATTCTGTTCCGTTATCTACCGAATTTGATGCTGTTTTAAGATGAGTTTTAAAGCCTGATTGACCGACTCAACGCTTTTATTTGGAATCAATCGGATGATTTGATGTCTACTTCTTCTATCATCAAGAAAAGTGTATAGTAGTTTAGTAAAAAGTATCAACCTTTTATACTAAACAAAGCAACAAACTAAAGAATCTTTCCTAACCAACTAAAAGAACTCATTTATAAGTATGGATCAGACTTACAACATCAATAACAAATCTTTAGCAAGGAAAAATTGATGTGAGCTACTATTTGATTTCTGAAAAGTATAATAACTACCTTGATAGAAGACACTGATGGTGTTCGATATACCTATCATACTCCAAAAAATCTCCTAGCAGACTTCCCTGCTAGGAGATTTTCTTATGAGAGGTACTTGTTTAAGCTTTAAAAATCGGACTTATTATTCGACAATTATCAAACAATCTACCAATTAAGCCTCTTCGTCTTCTTTACGACGACGGCCTGCAAGACCAAGACCAAGTAATGCACTTGCGGCAGCTGCCACCATAGCTACAGTAGAATCTGCTGTACCTGTATTTGGCAATTCTTTAGCTACTTTACGCGCATTTGCTTGTGCTGATGCTGCTTGAGTAGTAGCTGTATCTACAGCTGGTGTTTGACTAGCTTGGTCGTTAGCTGGAGTTGCATGATCAGTTGATGAAGCAACTTTCGCCATGAAGTCTTCGATACGTTTCACCATTGTATCCACTTCTGCTTGACTTGCTTTTGCATTAGCAAATACTGCTTTAGCTTCTGCTAATAATTCAGTCGCTTCTTTTGCAGTCTCTGCATCAAACTTAGCTGATTCTTTGATGATTAATTCATCTAATTGACGAATAGCACCTTCTAACTTAGCTTTATCCACTTTTGCGTCAGTGTTAGTAGCTCCGTTATTGCCTCCACCATTTGATGGTACATATGGACGTTGTTTGAAGATATCTTTAGCTACGATTGTGTAAACTTTACCATCTTTAGTAATTACAGTTGCATTTCCTGCTTTGTCGAAGATAACTTCTAGCACATCAGCATTTGCTCCTTTAATCTTAGCTTTTGCAGCTTCTTTTTCTGCATCTGTTACGTTATTGAAGTCTGCTACTGTTTCTTTTTCGAAGTCAACGTTGATGTTTTCACCATTGTTCTTAGCTGCAACATCTTTAGCATCTTTAACTAATTGAGCTACTGGAATTGTTGCTGTCTTACCTTCTGGTGTTGTTACTGTCGCATTTCCATTTTCGTCTACTACTACAGTTGCACCTGGGTTGACTGCTTTAATTGATTCTTTAACTTTTTCAATTTCATCAGCTGTTAATTTAGCTTTATCTCCAACTAACACTCTAGTTGCTGGTGTGTTTACACCATTTTGTTGAGTTGGATCAGTTAATTTATCTTCTGGAATTACTAAGTCAAGTTCTGGGATTACTAATACTGTTCCATCACCTTTAGTAACGATTACATCACCTTTATCATTTACTACTACAGTTGATCCTGGGTTTACATCCTCTACTGCTTTCTTAACTTTTGCTTTTTCTTCATCTGTTAAGTTAGCTGGATCTTTTACTACTGTCTTAGTTGCTGGTGTATTTGCTCCATTTCCTGCATTTTCTTTACCTGCGTCTGATGCTGACTTAGTTAAGTCTGTTGCTGGAATTGTTGCTGTTTTACCTTCTGGGGTTGTGACTGTTGCGTTGCCTTTATCGTCTACGACTACAGTCGCTCCTGGATTTACTGCTTTAACTTTGTCTTCGATTGCTTTTTTCTCAGTATCTGTTAAGTTAGCTGGATCTTTAACTTCTACCTTAGATGCTGGTGTGTTTACTGCATTTCCTGCATTTGCTTTACCTGCATCTGCTGCTGACTTAGTTACGTCTGCTGCTGGAATTACTGCTGTATTTCCTTCTGGGGTTGTGACTGTTACGTTTCCTTTATCGTCTACTACAACTTTAGATCCTGGGTTTACTGCCTCAATTGCTTTCTTAACTTTTGCTTTTTCTTCATCTGTTAATTTGGCTGGATCTTTAACTTCTACCTTAGATGCTGGTGTATTTACTGCATTTCCTGCATTTGCTTTAGTTGCAGCTTCTGGATCTTTCGTCAAGTCTGCTGCTGGAATTACGGCTGTCTTACCTGCTGGGGTTGTAACTGTCGCATTTCCTTTATCATCTACAACTACTGTTGCATCTGGGTTTACAGCCTTAACTTTATCCTCGATTGCTTTCTTCTCTTCTGGAGTTAACGCATCTGGATTTGCTACTACTGTCTTATCCGCTGGTTTAACGATGTCATTGCCTGCGTTTGGTTTCTTAGTATCTTCAACAGTACGTACTAATTCTTCGACAGGAATCACTTGTGTTTGACCATCTGGAGTTGAAACTTTAGCATTTCCTTTTTCATCTACTGTTACTACAGAGTTTGGATTTACAGCTTCAACTGCCGCTTTAATTTTCTCCTTCTCAGCATCTGTCAACTTAGCTGGATCATTTACAACTACTTTATCAGCTGGTTTAACTACGTCGTTTCCTGCTTTTGGATCATTTGCTGTATCAGCAGTTTTCACTACTTGCTCAGGAGTGATGATTTCCTGATGACCGTCTGGAGTTGTAACAGTAATATTTCCATCTGTATCTTGAGTAATTTCTTTAGCATCTGGATTTACTTTCTTAACAGCTTCTAAGACCTTAGCTTTTTCAGCATCTGTTAAAGCACTTGGATCATTTACAAGAACTTTATCAGCTGGAATATTTACTTCACCTACAGCTTTAATAGCCGCTTTATCTGACTCTTCAATTCCATTGACAGCTTCTGCTGTTTTAGCTGCATCTACAGATTTTTTAGCTTGTTCTGCAATCTTATCTACTTGTGCTTTAAGATCTTCTTTAGCTTTAGGAGTCAAGTCGTCACGAGCATCGATTGCTGCTTTTTTAGCTGTTGCTTCGTCATCAATCGCTTTACGAGCGTTTGGTTTATCTTCTACAACAGGTACAGATTTTTCGATTTCTTTCTTAGCTTCTTCTTGAAGTTGCTTAACTTCAGCATCTGTTCCAGCTTTATCGATTGCTTTCTTAGCTTCTTCAGCTAGAGCCTTAGCTGCATCTGCTGCAACTTTCTTCTCTTCATCTGTAGCATCTGGAGTGTTTTCGATTGCTTTTAATTGTTCAGCTAATTTATCATCGATTGCTTTCTTAGCTACTGGTTTCGTTACTGCTTCTGGATTCACAGCCGCAACTTCATCTACACCTGTTTTCTTAGCTGTATCTACTGCTTTTTGAGCTTCAGCTGCTTTTTCTGGTGTATCTGCATTGTCTGGTTGTGCATTAATTGCATCTGTTGCTGATTTAGCCTTATCTTGAGCATCTTTCTTAGCCGCGTCTTTTTCTTCTTTCGTTAAATCAGTACGGGCATCGATTTCTGCTTCTTTCTTAGCTAATTCATCCGCTACTGCTTTCTTAGCTGCTTCTTTAGCTACTGGATTTACAGATTTAACATCCGCTACACCCTTATCTTTTGCATTATCAACCGCAGTTTGAGCTGCTATTGCTGCTTCTGGTGTTTCTGCATTGTCTGGTTGTGCGTTAATTACATCTGTTGCTGATTTAGCTTTGGCTTGAGCATCTTTCTTAGCTGCAGCTTTTTCTGCGTCAGTTAAGTCTGTACGCGCATCAATTTCTGCTTCTTTCTTAGCTAATTCGTCTGCTACTGCTTTCTTAGCCGCTTCTTTAGCTACTGGATTCACTTTCGCAACTTCATCTAATCCAGCTGTTTTCGCTGTATCTACTGCTGCATCTGTTGTTGCTGCATCAATTGCTTCTTTAGCTTTCTTAGCTTCTTCCGCTGCTTTTGCTTTTGCTGCTTTTTTCTCTGCATCTGTCAAGTCTGTACGAGCATCAATAGCATTGTTTTTAGCTGTCAATGCATCGTCGATTGCTTGTTTAGCTTCCGTTTTCTTAACTGCTGCTGGATTTACAGCTGTAACATCAGCTACACCTGTTTTCTTAGCCGCATCCACTGCATCTTGTGCTGTTTTCGCTGCTTCTGGTGTATCCGCTGCATCTGGTTGTTTAGCAATTTCAGCTAGTTGTGCGTCAGCTTTATCTTTTGCTTCTTTCTTAGCTGCTGTTTTTTCTTCATCAGTTAAGTCTGTGCGAGCATCGATTTCTTTATTTTTAGCTGTTAATGCATCTGCAATTGCTGTTTTCGCTGCTTCTTTGGCTACTGGAGTTACGTTTGCAACTGCTGTAGTTCCATCTGTTTTAGCTTTATCAACTTCTGCGTTTGTAGTTGCTTTATCAACTGCATCTTTAGCTGCTTCTGCTTTTGCTTTTGCAACTTCTTTCGCTTTAGTTTTTTCTTCTGGAGTTAAATCCGTACGCGCATCAATTTCATTGTTTTTAGCTGTTAATGCATCGTCGATTGCTTTCTTAGCTACTGGTTTCTTAGCCGCTACTGGATCTACAGCTTTAACATCTGCTACACCTTTATCTTTTGCACCATCTACTGCCGTTTGGGCTTCTGCTGCTTTTTCTGGTGTTTCTGCGTTGCTTGGTTGAGCATCGATTGCATCTGTTGCTTCCTTAGCTTTATCTTGCGCATCTTTCTTAGCTGCTGCTTTTTCTTCGTCAGTTAAGTCAGTACGTCCGTCGATTGCTTTTTCTTTCTTAGCTAATTCATCTGCGATTGCTTTCTTAGCTGCTTCTTTCGCTACTGGGTTTACAGCTTTAACGTCTGCTACACCTTTATCTTTTGCACCATCTACTGCTGTTTGGGCTTCTGCTGCTTTTTCTGGTGTTTCTGCGTTATCTGGCTGTGCGTTAATTGCGTCTGTTGCTTCTTTTGCTTTCGCTTTTGCGTCTTCCTTAGCTGCTGCTTTTTCTTTGTCAGTTAAGTCAGTACGTGCATCGATTGCTTTTTCTTTCTCAGCTAACTCTTTTGCGATTTCATCTTTAGCTTTTGTTTTCGCTACTGGGTTTACTTTCGCAATTTCTCCAGTACCAGCT
Organism: Streptococcus mitis; assembly: GCF_003944325.1. GTDB lineage: Bacteria > Bacillota > Bacilli > Lactobacillales > Streptococcaceae > Streptococcus > Streptococcus mitis_CW. The sequence goes on from NZ_RJPX01000002.1 coordinate 21,515, forward strand.
GTTTTAGCTGTATCTACTGCTGCATCTGTTGTTGCTGCATCGAGTGCTTCTTTAGCTTTCTTAGCTTCTTCTGCTGCTTTTTCTTTAGCTGTTTGTTTTTCTTCTGGAGTTAAGTCTTCACGTGCGTCAATTGCAGCTACTTTATCTTTAAGAGCATCTTCAACTGCTTTCTTAGCTGCTGGTTTCTTAGCCGCTACTGGATCTACAGCTTTAACGTCTGCTACACCTTTATCTTTTGCACCATCTACTGCTGTTTGGGCTGCTGTAGCTTTGTCAGCTGAATCAGTAATAGATGGTTGTGCATCAATTGCATCTGTTGCTTCTTTAGCTTTATCTTGAGCTTCTTTCTTAGCTGCGTCTTTTTCTTCTTTCGTCAAATCAGTACGAGCATCGATTTGCTCTTCTTTTTTAGCTAACTCAGCTGCCACTGCTTTCTTAGCTGCTTCTTTTGCTACTGGGTTTACAGATGTTACATATGCTACACCTTTATCTTCAGCATCATTAACGATTTTTTGTGCTGCCGCTGCTGCGTCTGCAGTTTCTGCATTGTCAGGTTGAGCGTTGATTTTAGCTAATTCAGCATCTGCTAATTTTTGAGCTTCAGCTTTTGCTGCTGTTTTCTCAGCATCTGTTAAATCAGTACGTTTGTCGATTTCAGAATTTTTATCTGTTAATGCATTTGCAATTGCTTCTTTAGCATTTTCTTTTGCTACTGGGTTAACTTTACCAATCGCTGTAGTTCCAGCTGTTTTAGCTTGATCTACTGCATCGTTTGTTGTTGCAGCGTCAATAGCTTTAGTTGCTTCTGCTGCAGCCGTATTATTTTTCGCGATAGCTGCTGCTTGTTCTGCTTGTGTTAGATTTGTATCTGCTTTAATCGCATCTTCTTTAGCTTTACGAATTGCTTCAACATCTGCTTTTGCTGCGTCTTTTTTCGCTACCACTGGATTATCTGCTGCGATTGCATCAGTTCCTGCATTTTGAGCTTTATCAAGAGCATCTTTTGTTGTAACTTCAGGTTTTGCAATTTCATCAAGAGCTTTAGCTTTATCTGCATTTACTTTCTTGATTGCTTCATCTTTTTCTTCTTGAGTTGCTTCTGGGTTATTGTTAATAGCCTCAATTTGCTTCTCAGCTGCTTTATTAACCTCATCGATAGCTGGTTGTTTATCTAAGGTTACAAACTCTGATAATGGTCTTGTATCTTTTGAACCGTCTGTATAGGTTACTACAAAATTGTTTCCATCTTTTGTGACTGATTGAATCTTACCATTTTTATCAACTGCAGTATCTTTTGCGATATTCGCGTCGTCGTTATCCTGCTTGTACTCAAGTTGCAGTTTTTCTTTGACTTTAGCTAAATCAGCTTCTGTTACGTTTGCTGGATCTGTTACAACAACTTTTTCAGTTGGTGTCTTGATATCGTACTTATCTGTTTGAGATTTAACGATGAATTCAACATACCCAGGTTTTCTTCGACGAAGTTCATAGTTCTCAACACTATAGGATTCATTTGCTGGCATAGATTTAACACCGTCATTATCTTTAGCCTCGATAAAACTTGTCCACTTTTGCCCAGCTTTCAGATTTGTTACTCCAACCATCTTAATAGTAGCTGTTTTCTTATCATCAGATACAGTTCCTTCCCCAGATGCTACAGCACTGTCAGTTACCTTTCCTATGGTAAAACCATAACCACTAGCGTTATCACTTTCATCTAAACCTTTATTTCGTAGATATAAATTTTTAACTGTTATATCGTCTTTACCTGTGAATGTTAAATCAGTATTCTCACCAGTGTAAACGTAGATTTGACGTTTGTCAGCGTTTGAATATGGAAGTTCAACTGTTGGAGCTAGGTTTGTACGTGCGAAGTCAGTTAATGGTTTTTTATCAATAGAACCGTCTTTATAGGTTACTACAACATTGTTTCCGTCTTTAGTGATAGAAGCAATACGATCTGATTGATTCTCTACATCTGTTCCTCTTATAGCTGTCGGTATATTTTTATCTGGATTTTTCTCTTCTGAAGCATATGCAATTTTAACTTTTTCTTTAATTTTGGCAAACTCGGTATCAGTAACGTTGTTAGCATCTGATACAGCCACTTTATCCGCACCTTCTAGAGATTTAATATCATATTTTGCTGTTTGAGCTTTTAATTTAATAGTAAACGCACCTGGATCTGTAGCATAAGTATTTCCTTTAGCTGTATTGTCAATAAATGCCCCATCTGTATCAGTTGCTGTTGCATAGCGAGTTACAATTGTAAGTTCTTGATTTGGTTCTTTAGGGAAGGCACTCGCTGCAATTCCAGAGTTATCTTTTGAAATATTACCTTTAATTTTTACAATAGCTGGATTTTCTGCTGTTGCTACCGTTTCAGTAGAAATTTTTTCAACGGTTGTATTGTACTGATTATCTAAAACATCAGGATTTGATGCATCTTTAACTGGTGAATCCTGATTTCCACCACGTTTTACTGTAGCTGATGCCACTTTTCCAGTGTCATCTTTAAATTTAATAGGAATTTCAAAATCCTCATTAGCATATACAAAAACGTCTTTTTTACCATCTAATGAGAATGGAATTTCTACAGTTGGTTTCTCATTTGTACGAGCTACACTTGCAACTGGAGTAGTGTCTACTGATCCATCTTTATAGGTAACAGTAACTGTTCCATCTGCAACAGTGATTCCGTCCGTCGCTACTACTGTAGATTTATCTTGTAAGACTTCTCCTTTTTTAGAAGCTAGTCGAGCATCTTGTGTCGTTGCAGTATCAGAATATTGAATTTTAATTTCGTTTTTGATTTTGGCAATATCTGCTTCAGTTAAGCTATCAACATTTGAAACAGCAATCTTATCAGCATTTGATTCTGGCAGCTTGATGTCATATTTGTATGTTTGAGATTTAACAACTAAGTTGAAATAACCAGGAGCTGATGGCTTGCTACCTCCAGACAGTTTAGCCCCAGTAGAATCTGCAAGTTGTAAATATCTTGCCCCTAATACTGCTCGTTGATCTTCAGTTTTCGTGTAAGATGTAAGTCCTTTAAACGTGTCGTTTGGTTTACCAGTGATTTTAATTGTTACTGGGCCTTGAGTTTCAGTTAGTGTTTGATGATAACTCCAACCATAACCATCTATTTCAACTTCTTCTTCTGGAGGCATAGATCCGCCTTTACCTTTCGCATAAGCTATCGCTTGATCACTTTTCGATTTTAGTAAGAACTGACCACTTCCAGCTTTAACTGTTGCTTTAGTAATATTTCCAGCTGTTGAGCTAACTGTAATATTGACATCTGCGTCTTCTTCGTTATAAAGGTAAATTTCTTTTCCAGTAGAGTACTCCATGGAATAAGTAAAGTTATCTTGAGTTTCAGTTGTTTCCGCACGGAAAGCATTGTTTTTGTCTAATGCTTTTCCATTACGTGTATCGTTAGAACCTGTGTTTTCGATTGAGTTAGTGTCTGATTTTTTCTCAGTGTTTGCTGCTTTTTTACCTACAGTTTCTTTTCCGTTAGTAGTGTCTACTGCTGGAGTTTCTTTTTTCTCTACAGGTTTGTTTCTTAATCCAGCGTTAGCTGTATTTACAAGTTTGTTGTAAGCTTTTGTAATTTGGTCTTGAGTTGTTGCGTTCACTAATGCAACTTTTGCAGCTTCTAAATCAGCTTTTAATACCGCAACAGATTCATCTGTTTTATTAGCATAAAAACCGTTAGCAAGTTTTGTTTCAATTTCTGAAATGTAGCTTTCAAGTTGAGTTTTGTTCAAAGCTGGAGCTACTTCTGTCGCAGGCTTAGACTCGTCTTGTTCAAGTTGTGTGTCAGTCTTTCCAGTAACCTGTGTTCCCTGAACTTCAGCCGCTTGAACTGATACAGCTCCATTACCTAAGAACATGAAAAGAGCAGCGACTGCTACACTAGCCGCTCCAAAGCTATATTTACGAATCGAATAACGCGTGACCTTTTCACGACGTAGACGCTCAGCGCGACTCATAGACGATTTATTTTCCATTAATTTGGATCTCCTTTTAAGTGTACATTTTGGATTTTCACACAAAACTAGCCGCTTCACAAAAACAACTACTTTTTACTTAATATGAAAATCTGTATTTAAGATTCTACCTCATTTTAAATATATATGCAAATAATTTGACCGTAATTTTCTGCAAAAAAAAAAAGCGTTTTGGGAAAGTAGGGCATTTTCAGAAAATTTTCGATTGAATTTTTTCTACTTTTTTTAAATAAATATATATGATGTTATCCAATCAATCTTATATAAAAATTTAGGCTAGTTCGGAAAAACAGCGGATATATTTTTTAATTTTAGTAAAATAAATAGGTTTGAAGTATGAAAATAGTGTATTTGTATCTCTATACACTAAAATCATTCGTACAAAATATAAAATCTATTCCAAACAAAAACATGCTATCTAGTTCGATAACATGCCTGTTTCTCTTTTTATAGCAACTCCTCAAACTCAGCGACAGTCATGCCTAACTGCTGGCTGGCAACCTCAGAAGGCAAAAGACCTTGGCGGACGAGATTTACTAAACCTACTTTTAATCCCTCTTCAATGCCTTCCGCTCGCCCTTGTTCAATGCCCTCTGCACGGCCACGTTCAAGACCACGCTCTAAACCTTTTTCAAGACCTTCCGCCCTAGCAGTTTCCAAGGCATAGTCCTGTGCTAACAAGGCTTGTTCTTCTCGCATACGTAGTTGACTAAACATTTTTATGTCCTCCTCGGACCAGCTCTTGTAGTCCAGCAGTTGGTCTGCTTGGCTGATGACTCGCTCAGGTTGCTGGGTAAAGGGCTTATTCCCAAAAAACTCCAACCATGGCTTGCGAATACTATCCTTGCTGGTTTCTCTGTATTTTTTAGTCCTTATTTGTTATGCTCTTTCAATAGTTCTTCAAACTCAGAGACAGTCATACCTAACTGCTGGCTGGCAACCTCGGAAGTCAAAAGACCTTGGCGAACCATATCTAGGAAAGTAAAGACTCTTCCTTCAACTTTCCCACGCTCCAGTCCCTGTTCAAGACCCTCTGCACGGCCACGTTCTAATCCTCTTTCTTCAGCTTGTTCCAAGGCATAGTCCTGCGCTAACAAGGCTTGTTCTTCACGCCTGCGCTGTTCACTAAACATTTTCCTGTCCTCCTCGGACCAGCTCTTGTAGTCTAGCAGTTGATCTGCCTGGCTGATGGCTCGCTCGGGTTGTTGAGTAAAGGGCTTATTCCCAAAAAACTCCAACCATGGCTTGCGAACCTCGTCTTTGCTGGTTTCTCTGTATTTTTTTAGTTCCAAGAACGCCATCTTGACCAGATGGTTTTCCTGACCGTTGTTTGTGATTGTTAAAACTTCACCTGTCGTATCCTCTCGCATACTAAAACTGTGAAAGGCTAAGTCATCTTGAAAATAATTACTGTCCACGATAGCGATAGCATATACTGGTGCAATATGTTTATAACTCTGGTGGGTATCACCTTCTCGTTGGCGAATTTTTTCAAGATTCTGATTGACCTGACTGCATAAGTAAGCCCACAGGCGATTGATGAAAAAATTCTGATGATGTACTTGTATTTCGATAATAACTTGCGTTCCATTATCCAACTCCGCCAATACATCTATACTGGTATAGAAATCTTGGGCTGAATAAGGCATGGAAGGTAATACATGAATATTGCTTCCCTCCAAAATCGTTACATTTTTTGCAGGTAAGTCCAGCATATCGCGGATAAATTGACAAGTGATTTCGGGATTGCTAAAAATCTTCTTAGCAACCAAATCATTGGTTGGGCTGATGCCCGGATGACGTACAGTCATATTTCTTCTCCTTTCATTATACCATAGTTTTAAATCTAGATTTACTAGATTCGATGGTTCTATCTATTTATTCGAAAAGGAAATGGATTGTGAAGATGTTTTATCTCGTTTCAACTAAAATATAATCTTGAGCAATCAGCTATCCATCAACTGTCAGATTCAGGAAAAAATACAGGGTTGGTATGCACAAATCTTTTTTGCTTTCCCCAGCTTGCAATTGAAGAACTTGAATCTCATCCTGATGAATAACGCCATATCCAGTTAAAATCAAATCTTAATTTCTAAAGGCGTACTACATTCACCAGTATATTGAACTACACCATCTTATTAACAACTTTATCCACATCTGTGGATAAAGTTGTTAATAACTAAAAATCCTTTCCTACATCCACAAAAGTTTTTATTACAATATGAAATGTCTTAACTTTTCTGACGAACTACTACTATTCTCTACCAAAACCCATCCCCTCCTAGCTAACAATTAACATTCAAATTTTCTCCATGTCAACAAATGAAACCGTATTGTTTACAAAGATTATCTTAGTTCCAACCTTGATATTTGCTACATAGAATAGACCATCAATTCAAAAGAAAGATATATAAACTCCATTTAGCAATAATTAATCATATCTATCCCCACGCTTGTCCACAATCTGTGGATAACTTCTGTGAATTACCCAATTTTTAAGAACTCTTTTACTCTCAGTTGGCTACTATTTCTAAGGTTAATGAGATTTTCCCACTCTTATAAATCTGTGGAAAAGTTTGAAAATAACTCCATCTTCAAGCAAACAGTTATTTTCAAGAAACAAGGTCAGACTCTTCGAAAATCTCTTCAAACCACGTCAGCGTCGCCTTACCGTGCGTATAGTTACTGACTTCGTCAGTTTTATCTACAACCTCAAAACCATGTTTTGAGCTGACTTCGTCAATTTTATCTGCAACCTCAAAGCTGTACTTTGAGCAACCTGTGGCTAGCTTCCTAGTTTGCTTTTTGATTTTCATTGAGTATCAAATCTGACAAGAACCTCAAAAAAACACCCCTCTGAATGTTCATTCCAGAGAGATGTTCCTTTTGCCTTAGCTATTGTAAATCGATTGTCTAAAGTCATCTGAATCTTTGAGATAAGCTTTATAAATCACTTTTTTCAGTTTTTGGACTGGGGTTTCGATAAAGGTATAGGTGCGAGCAGTTGTTTTGCCTGCTTTTATTTGAGCAAGTTCTTCTTTAACAGCTTTCTGCATCAATTCACTTAACTTCTGACTTGTCAGACTTATTTGCTGACCTTCATATTGGATTGTCAAAGGTTTCAATTGATTGAGCCTATCCACTCTTTCCTTGATTTGTGCTTTTTTGAACTCAGCATAGCTCTTACCACTTAAAACTTTATTGAAAATGTAAGTATCAGATAAAGGCTTGTTTTCAGTCTCTGCTGCTTCTTTAAACTGATTTGACACATAAGGAACAAATCCTTCATAATAGCCCAAAGCTGCCATCAATTCAAAGGCTTGTTTTCTAAAGGTGATATCCCCACTCATACCAGAGTCATTTTGACTAACACCATAAATGGTATCAAACATATCAACGGTATAGTAACCATTTGCTGCAATTTTTCCTTTATCTGAAAAACCAGCAATGATATAACGATTGACCAGAATATGATTGTCAATCAAACTATCAATATCTGTCAATTTTTTGGCATCTTCTAAGGTCAGAGCTTGAATCTCCTCACTCTTATGAGTTGGTTTAACCGCTGTATTGCGGTAATCTACCCAAGTTCTAGGCCCTGTTGAAGGAATCGGCATTATTTTTTTGAAATAACTCATCTTGTCTTCTGCAGACAAGCCTTTACTTGCCTCTGCTTCTAGGTAATCTAGAGTATAAAGGACATCAAAACTTCCCTTCATGTAAGATTGCAAATCTTCTGCCGTTTTAAATCGATCAGGTGTTTTATTGTAAAATCCATTCTTATCACTCTCATCATATACAAAGTTGAGATTGAAATAAGTATCCTTTTCTGGATTATAGGAATTTTCAAAAATACCACGCGCATAAAACTCTGCTCCTGTACCATCTCGACGACCATGATTATTAAACAGAACTGTTCCGTCTAATAAATGCGTCATTTCATGAGAATAAGTCGCTGAACCTCTATCATCCAGAACCCTATCTATAAAGTAACGGACACCTAATCCATTGGCCTCAGCTCCTACCTTACTTACTGGAGAATAGTAATTCATAGGAGTCATAAACTGGTCGACCCCCTTATCAGCTCCACTACCAGTAGCTGGTGACCAAGTGCTATCAATCTGGGCATTCGAATTACTTGTATATTTCTTCATCGTATCAATAATCAAGCGATTTGTAAGCAACTTATCACGATTTTCTGGTTTTGTTATACGATACAGAGTATCAACATAGTTGGCTTGTTGTACAGCCGCTTTTTCAATTAAAGACTTGACTCTAGCAAGCTCAGCCTGATACTTAGTTGGATTAGACTGGGCAAGAGAAGTATCTATATAGGAACCAATATTACCGTAAGTAATCGTCGCCATATTACTAATCACGTAAACATTTGGTTCTTTCACATTCAAAAGTCCCAAAATAGCAACCATATTGGCTTCTTGTTTACGAGGATCCTTTTCCCCAGCTGTCAACTTGCTATATAGCCCGACATGCGCTGAAGGATTTTCCTTAGATGGTTTTTCAACAATCATAGCTTGGCTAGATTTTTTAAGCCAGGTATCCGCATCATCTGACGTAAAGAGTTGGCGATTGCTATCTAAAAATTCCTTCAAGCTAGCCTTACCTGTAATGGTAGATAAGTATTTTGTAAATGTTTGAGGACTATTGGTCAATTTCATCTCTTCATAAGACATGGATCCTAATTTCTTCAAACTATCCAAGGCTGTCATTGTCTTATTGCCAAATGAACTTGGATTAAAGGCCAGAATATCACGAATATTCGTGTCCCCAAATTGAATATTATAAAAACGATTGATATAAGACAGTCCCAACAAAATCTGCTCTTTGTATTGCTCCAGCTCTTGTTTGACCTTACTGCGATTTTCAGGGGTATCTCCTATAATCCCCAAAGTATGAGAGGCAATCTTTTTGAAACTTGACTCAGCTTGCGTTTTCGTCTGATCAAAGCTTTCTTGAATTGACAGTTTTTGAAGATACTCTGTGCGCAACATATCTTTGACCTCTTGGTCAGTGATATTTGGGTATGTTTTTCTGAGCGCAATTCTCCTTGTTATAATATCTCGAGGATCATAGACAGGCTCTAACTGTGCTTTTAGTTTACTGTCATGTAAGAAATCTACTGATCTCGCGCTTGTGGTAAGAGCAGACACATCCACAGCATCTTCTCTCTCACTATTGGCTGGAAGCAAGTGTGGTTTATCCTCCTGACTACCAACTAAAACAACTCTCGGTTTCATTGGTTTTGTTATTTGACTCACTTCTTGAGGATGAACCAATTCACCAGTTTGTTCATTGATAGCGTAGGTTCTGGTAAGTGTATTCTCACCAACTTCTCCTTCAGATGCTACCTTTTCTATATTTTTAGCAAGAGAAGGATCCTCTCTTCGCTCCTCAGTAACCACAATCGGTTGAATTACTTTTTCCACATTACCAACTTGAATCACTTTATCGACTGCTGAATTTACTTGTCTAGTGGTGTCAGACACCGTCACCTGACCTGTTGACTTATCTAGTTGATAAGTCGTCCTAGTTTCCACCGAACCATCACGCCCTGCAACCGCTACTTCCTCTTTTCTGAACTCCAAAGCAGGATTCACTTGGTAAATCGTTTTATGAGATAGGACAGTAGTTTCAACACTCGGTTTAGTGCCAACTTCTACAACTTGATCAACTTTGTTAGCTACTATTTTGACAGTTTTATTCTCAGAAATATTTCCACTTGCTTGATCTTTAGTATAGGTAGTAGTAACTTGTTCTTGTCCTTCAACACCCGGAATTTTCACTCTTGTAACGCCGTGGTCTAGTGCCTCATTCTTTTCATAAATGGTTTCATAAGGAACAGCTTTGGTCTCTACTTTGGTCTGAGGAAATTGAGTGTCTTCTTTATACTCTGGAAGAGCCTCCTGTATCTCAGGCTCATCGGAAACGCCACCTTCATAAGATGAAAGAGCTGGTTCTACTAAGGACTCACCAGAAACGCCGCCTTCATAAGAAGGAAGAGACGGTTCCACCAAGGATTCGCCAGAAACGCCACCTTCATAAGATGAAAGTGTTGGTTCTACTAAGGACTCACCGGAAACACCGCCTCCATAAGATGAAAGTGTTGGTTCTACTAAGGACTCACCGGAAACACCGCCTTCATAAGATGGAAGCGCTGGTTCTACCAAGGATTCACCGGAAACGCCGCCTTCATAAGATGGAAGAGACGGTTCCACCAAGGATTCGCCAGAAACGCCACCTTCATAAGATGAAAGTGTTGGTTCTACTAAGGACTCACCGGAAACACCGCCTCCATAAGATGAGAGAGTTGCTTCTACCAAGGATTCACCGGAAACACCGCCCTCATAAGAGGGGAGAGACGGCTCTACCAAGGACTCGCTAGAGACACCACCTTCATAAGATGGAAGAGCTAGTTGGACTTCCGGGGCTAGGCTTATGCCATTTTCTTGAGGTTCCTTCTCTTTTGTCCCGACCAGAATCACCTGAGTAACTGGTTCATGAAGCACTTCTCTTCCCACTTCATTTCGCGTTACAACACCATCGATAACCCTTACTTCTGTTAAGATTCGTTCTTGTCCCTTGGCACCTTCTATAGAAATTCTTTTTTCTCCCTTAGTCAGAGTTGGGTCAGACTGCAATTGAGTTTCAAACTCTATCTCCCCTACCCTAACTTCCAGTTCTGTCTTGTCTTCAATAACAGTTTTCATTCCTTCATCCGGTACTTTTTTAGACTCAATACTCATACTTTTTTCAGGAGTTGGATTTAAAAGGGGCTCAACTGCGTAGGTTGGTTGAGGAGATTGCACAAGATCTTCAGTCGAGTCAAATTGAGATGCAGTCTGTGGTACAATCTTCTTAGACTGAGATTCTGAACTTTCCTCCTTTTGAGATAATGCTGGCGATTCTACCTTATCAACAGAAAGTTCCTTGCTAGCACTATCTCTTACCAAATAATATCCCGTAAATTCATATCCTTGGACTATTTCAGGACTTGGTAGAAACTGACCTTCTACTCGCTTAACAAGGGCTGGTTGCAATTCTACCAGATTTTCTAAAGCAGAGATGGAGGCTCCCAAGCCACCAACAGCAAAGACTGTCACAAGGAAGTAAGACGCTCCCTTTTTTCTCTTGATTAAAGTGAAGGAAAGCAATAATAATCCTGCTCCCAAGATAAACATCCCATTATTAGAAAACAGACCTGTTTCTGGTAATCTTGTAGCCAATTTTCGATAGACAAAGTAATATTCTTTTCCCTCTTTTACCTCAATCTTATTTTCTTCAAACCATTGCAACTCAGATTTCAGCTTTTCAGATAAATCCTGCTCATCCAAATAATGACTTGAAATTAGTGTTGAAGTCGTTTCTGTAGCCTGTACAGGTTGAGCACCCATACCATCAAAAAATAAACTCGTTCCTAGCAAGACCGAACAAGCTCCTATTGTATATTTCCTCAAAGAAAAACGCTGCTTTCTCTCAAATTGAAATTCTTTCATCCCATATCCTATCATTCATTATTACTGTATATTTAGTATATCAGAAATAGTTTGTATTCACAAATCTTTCTAGTTATTCCCTTATCATTCCAAGTTAAGGGGGACAACATACAATAATTTTTATTTATAGTAGATTGAAATAAGATATGAACAAAGAGATTAGGAAAGTCAAATTAATTTCTAGAAACGTTTTAGAATCCTTATTGTACTATTCTAGGTTCAATCTACTATATATCAATGTTCTTTGCTTTTCTTAACAAACGCAATGCAAAAAGAGCCTGTTGCCAAGCTCTTTGTACTCAATGAAAATCAAAGAACAAACTAGGAAACTAGCCGCAGGTTGCTCAAAACACCGTTTTGAGGTAGTAGATAAGACTGACGAAGTCAGTTACATATATCTACGGCAAGGCAACGTTGACGTGGTTTGAAGAGATTTTCGAAGAGTATTAGTCTATTATTTCTTCTCAGCGCGAAGGGCTGACAAGATTTGTGTACGGATATCATCCACACCATTTGGCGTATTTGGTAAAAAGATAGTTTGATTTCCCTTAGAGGCAAAGGTATTCAAGGTATCCAAATACTGGTTGGTCAAGAGGATGGACATGATTTGTTCTTCTGTCATGCCAACATTGGCTTCCTTGAGTTCGGTGATAGACTCTGCCAAGCCATCCACAATCGCCTTACGTTGTTGGGCAATCCCCACACCATGAAGGCGGTCTTTTTCTGCTTCGGCTTCAGCTGCAGTGACAATTTTAATCTTGTCAGCTTCCGCCAATTCTTGCGCTGCAACCCGTTTACGTTGCGCCGCATTGATTTCATTCATGGATTGCTTAACTTCTGCATCTGGCTCCACCTTGGTAATCAAAGTTTTCACGATAATATAGCCGTAAGTTGTCATTTCTTCTGCTACTTGATGTTGAACCTCAAGGGCAATCTCGTCTTTTTTCTCAAACAATTCATCCAAGGTTAATTTGGGAACAGAAGAGCGAAGGGCGTCTTCGATATAAGATTTAATCTGAGATTCTGGACGCATGAGTTTATAGTATGCATCTGTCACGCTCTGCTCATTGACACGGTACTGAGTCGCTACATTCATCATAACAAACACATTGTCCTTGGTCTTAGTCTCAACCACAATATCGCTTTGCAACAAGCGCAACTGGATTCGTGCTGCAATCGAATCAATCCCAAAAGGCAAGCGAATATGAATACCGCTATTGGCAACCTTTTGGTATTTCCCAAAGCGTTCAATAATCGCCACCGACTGCTGACGAACCACATAAACTGTACTCAGTGTGACTATCACCAATAGGAGCACACAAACCACCACAAAAATCATCAAAAATGTTGTTATCATCGCGACGACCTCCATCATTATTTTTTCCTGTATTATAGCACATTTAAAGAAGGTTGTGCAGTTTTTACTGCGATTTTTCCTGAAATGTCAATAATTAGAGGTAAAACTACATTTCAAGTTAATAATCGCTTTTTTCATTACATTATCTTCATCCATATTCAGGGAATAGCTTGCCTTAACTTTTCCCTCGTGATATACTATTTATTGAAATGAATGAATAGGAGATATTTCATGAAAACAGCAAAAACTACTGTTACAATCCTTTCTGCACTTGCTTCTGTCGTCTTATTGGCTAGTTGTGCAACAAAGTCTACAGAAACACAGACAAGCAATAATAGCTCATCTGATAATCAGATTACATTGACATATGACCAACTACGGTCAAGAGAAAACACTATGTCAACCCTTTGGTATCAAAAATCAGCTGAAACTAAAGCTTTATACATACAGGGTTATAACGTTGCAACAAATCACCTAAAGGAATTGCTCAAAACAGAATCAGATAAACCTTACTCTATCGTTTTAGACTTGGATGAAACTGTCCTAGATAATAGCCCTTATCAAGTACAAAATGTCAAAGATGGTACAGCATTCACACCCGAAAATTGGGATGTTTGGGTTCAAAAAGCTTCAGCAAAAGCTGTCCCAGGTGCCAAGGATTTTCTTCAGTTTGCTGATCAAAACGGTGTCCAAATCTACTATATTTCTGACCGCTCAGCTAATCAAGTAGATGCTACCATTAAAAATCTTGAAAGTGAAGGAATTCCTGTTCAAGGACGTGATCATCTCATGTTCTTAGAAAGTGGTGTAAAATCCAAAGAAGGTCGTCGCCAAAAAGTTCAAGAAAAAACAAATCTTATCTTATTGTTTGGTGATAACCTCGTAGACTTTGCAGATTTTTCTAAGACTTCTGAATCTGACCGTGATAAACAACTTGAAGAATTGCAAAAAGAATTCGGTGAAAAATTCATTATCTTCCCAAATCCAATGTACGGATCATGGGAATCAGCTGTATACGCTGGTAACAAACTAGATGCTAAAGGTCAAGTAGAAGAACGCCAAAAAGCCTTGCAAGGTTTTGATAAATAAAATAAATAAGCTAATTCTATATAAAATTAGGCTAACTTACAATCTTAAAAAAGTGGATAGGAAGGAATTCTGATAATCAGAAAACTTTCCTATCCACTTTTATGATTGATATAACATCAAGATTTTATACATCTGATACTATACGTTTTCTGATTTTAAAGACTTTTTGCCTATCCCTGATATTTCAAGAATTAAATGATGTTGATGATTTAAATTTAGTGTGATATACTATTTTTTGTCATCGGTTACCGATTACGTTCCTTACGGTTCGTGAGAGGAGGTGAAACTAATGAACCTTGCCCCAGAGCTCGTTCTTACTATTGTAGCGGACGTCATAGCAGGAATTATCTTGTATTTCGTCTGCAAATGGCTAGATGGTAAGAAGTAGACCGAATGACTAGCCTACCAACACCCGTTAAATCGTTAAGATACGTCAAAAAATCCCTTAACTACTGCAATAGTTAAGGGATTTGGTGTTCTAATGAACCTTACCCATTAAATTTATTCTAACACACAAGCGCTAAGATTTCAAGAGTTTTATTTATTGTTTAAAGTTCTGAAAGGTCTATAATGAGAAGTTATACTCAATGAAAATCAAAGAGCAAACTAGGAAACTAGCCGCAGGCTGTACTTGAGTACGGCAAGGCGACGTTGATGTGGTTTGAATTTGATTTTCGAAGAGTATTAGACATCTAGTACTCCAAAAACCGACTAGCTCTTATGAACTAGTCGATTTCTCATCAATGCGCTAACATTTCTTGGGCGATTTCTTGGCCAGATAGGTTATCTGGGTAATAAGTTGGCCAGTTATCCATTTCTTCAAAGAGGGCTTCCTGGCTTGTGCCTCCAAAGAAGATATGAAAATGTTCTGCCTTAACTGGGGCGATATTGTGGTCACTAAACTGAACATACTTGAATTGTCCAGCGTCAGCATCTGTGGCTTCAAAGAGGAAGCGCACGCCACGATTGCCTTTCTTGTAAGTTAAGATTTTCTTACCAACATACTTGTAGGTGAATTTCTTACTTTGTCCACCTTGAACAAATTCCATAGTGTTATCAGTAATGTTGATCTTGCTCACATCTGTCTGATAGCCTTTTGTATAGTAGGCCTTGTACTCAGCCTGGGTCATCTTACCAGTCAACTTAGCCTTGTAGTCAAAGACCTGATCAAACGTTCCATCTTCAAGGAAAGGATAAACTGATTGCCAGTTACCTACATAGTCACTCAAGGTGCGATCCTTGACGTCTGCATCCTCAAAGTAACCATTTTGAACTGTCTTGGTATCCTCTGCCTTTTCAGGTTCGATAGCTGGGCCTTCTTGGTCTGTTGTTTGTTTTAGAGCCTTGAGGTTTTTCTCCATCACGGAAATGTAGTTTTCTCCAGCCTTAGTGTCCTCTTCTGTCAGACTTTCTAAAGGATTGAGGACATCTGTTTTGACACCTGCCTCTTTTGAAAGTGTGTTAGCCAGAGCTTGTGAGGCATTTTCTTCAAAGTAGATATAGGCAATTTTATTTTTCTTGACATATTCTGTCAATTCAGCCAGACGAGCAGCTGATGGTTCTGCATCTGGAGAGAGACCTGAGATTGCGACCTGCTTGAGTCCATAGTCCAAAGCAAGGTAGTTAAAGGCTGCGTGCTGAGTCACAAAGCTCTTTTGTTTAGCTTGAGACAAGCCTTCTGCATAAGCCTTATCCAAGGCTTGCAATTTTTCGATATAGGCAGCAGCATTCTTCTCAAAGGTCTCTTTTTTATCAGGATAATCTGCTGACAAGCTATCACGGATGTGCTCTACTAGTTTAATGGCACGGACTGGTGATAACCAAACATGGGGATCGTACTCATGGTGATGGCCTTCCTCTCCATGGTCATGGTCTTCCTCTTCTTCGCCACCTGGCAAAAGCAACATATCGCCAGTCGCCTTGATGGTTTTCACCTTTTTCTTATCCAAAGTATCTAGCAATTTAGGTACCCATGTTTCCATGTTTTCATTTTCATAAACGAAGGCATCTGCATCTTGGATTTTGGCAACTGCCTTGGCAGACGGTTCATATTCATGGGGTTCTGTACCAGCACCGATGAGGAGTTCTACATTAGCAGTATCTCCTGCGACTTGCTTGGTAAATTCATAGACAGGGTAAAAGGTTGTCACAATATTGAGTTTGCCATCTGCCTGTTTTTGATTGGAACAAGCCACTAAAAATAAGGCACATAGACTGGCTAGCAATAAGCTAATTTTTTTCACATTAGTCTCCTATTTGATAAAACGTCTTACTAAACTAATGAGTAAAAAGACAGTTACAAAAATAATGGTAATACTTGCACTTGCAGGTGTTTCTGCATAGTAGGAAATGTAAAGTCCTGCTACCATTCCCAAAAATCCAATCGCACTAGCTAGCAGCATAACTGATTTAAAGTTTTTCCCCAGACGCAGGGCAATACTAGCTGGCAAGACCATAATGGTCGACACCAAAAGAGCTCCTGCTGCTGGAATCATAAGAGCAATAGCCACCCCTGTCACCATGTTAAAAAGAATAGACATAGTACGAACTGGCAAGCCATCCACAAAGGCCGTATCCTCATCAAAGGTCAAGATATACATTGGACGAAGGAAGAGGAAGGTCAAAATCAAAACAACTGCCGCAATGACAAAGAGGGAAATGACCTGCTCTTCGCTGATAGTCACAATCGAACCAAAAAGATACTGGTCCAAACTCATAGAACTCGAGCTTTTGCCCTTGCTCATGACAATCAGAGAAACAGCCAAACCTGTCGACATGAGGATAGCTGTCCCGATTTCCATAAAGCTCTTGTAAACCGTACGGAGATACTCCAGAAAGACTGCCGCAATCAAGACAATAGCAATCGTAGAAACAGTCGGAGAAATCCCTAGGACCAGACCAAAGGCTACACCTGAAAGTGAGACGTGGCTGAGGGTATCACTCATCAAACTCTGACGACGCAAGATAAGGAAGGTTCCAAGAACTGGCGAGAAAAGACTCATAGCAATGACCGCCAGAAAGGCACGCTGCATAAAGTCATAAGATAATAAACTAAGCATGACCCACCTCCTGATCATTCTCATGAACGTTGAAACAACGCCATGGTGAGTCTTGGTTACGGACTAGATGAATATTGCGGTCCGCATAATTCTTAACTTCTTCAGGATCATGGGTAATCATCAAAACAGCCTTGCCATGATGATGGGCGCTGTGGTGCATGAGTTCGTAAAATTCATTTTTACTTCCTGCATCCATCCCCGTCGTCGGCTCATCTAGGACAAACACATCTGGGTCAGAAGCAAACATACGTGCAATCACCGCTCGCTGCTTTTGCCCCCCAGATAGAGAACCCAAGCGTTTGTCTCGGTGTTCCCACATGCCAACTGAGTCTAGACTAGCCTTGATATGCTCCTCATCATGAGCATTCAAGCGACGGAACCAACCTTTTCGTGGATAGCGTCCCGACTTGACAAATTCATAAACCGTACTTGGAAAACCTGCATTAAAACTGGCTATCTGTTGAGGAAGATAGGCTATTCTCAATTTCTTTCCTTGAGCATTTGTCTTTGAAATAGTCACCTTTCCAATTCGTGGCTGAAGGATTCCAAGACTGGCCTTGATGAGTGTCGTCTTAGCCGCCCCATTTTCCCCCGTCAAGGTAACAAATTCCCCACTATCAACACTATAATTGATATGTTCAAGAACAGGCTCCTTATCATAATAGAAGGATAAGTCCTCTACCGTAATATATCTCATTATTTGATTTCTCCTACTAAAGCAGTCAAAAACCGCTGAATCACTTTTTGTTCATTTGGAGTAAACTGAGTCGCCACTTGTTCATAGGTTAAAAGCGTATGCTCATGGTGATGGTGGTGCTCCTCAGCGATTGGACGAGCCAAATCAGTCAACTGATAAAAAATCACACGCGCATCCTTAGGATCTTTAGATGTTTCCAACATCCCTTCCTTGACCAAAGATTTAATGGCCTTGGTAACTGCCGCCTGACTGACATTGAGACGACGGGCCAACTCTGAATTTGTTAAAGATTCCTCTGACAAGAGCATGAGGATATGCTCCTGGGTATTGGTCAGAGCCACCTCGCTAGTGCAATGACCTATTAGGATTTCATGCTGATTTTCTGCCTGCAAAATCACCTCATTCAAAAAAGCATCGATATCCTTCGCTAGCTGTCTCATATTTGACTCCTTTCCTTTTGGACTTCTCTTTTTTAAGAGAAAAATACTATTCTTTGAAATTTTATTTACCAGTTAATTATATCACAAGCAAAAAAAGAGTCAAGAGAAAACGTGAAAACCAGTTTCATTCTTGAACTCTTCCATATTATTATCTATTGAAATTCCTTGACATCTCCATCATAAATCGCCCAGTCTTTTGTGAAAAAGCGCTCATTTAGATGATAGGTAGGAGCTGGTGTGGGATTGGATAGGAAAGGATCAACTGCCTTATCAAAAGCAAGCCAACCCAACCAACCTAGGTGAATGGTATCCTTAATAAAATAAGGATCCCCTCCATTTTTTGAAAAGTCAGCAATATTAGTGAAACCTTGACTTTCTAATTGATAACGAATTTTCTCCACTGCATGCTGGTACATATCTTCTCTGAGCCCTGTGTAGTCCATCCATTTCTTATTGACAGGTTGGATGACAAAGAGGACATTAACTTTCGATTTTGCAAATTGATTGAGAACCAACTGTAAATCATTATATTCAGATGATTTTAGGAAGCTGTAATTCTTTTGATACCCTTCCCATTTTTTCAAATCCTTCTTAACCTCTCTTGTATAGAAATGATTTTCCATTCCCATATCATTATTGGTCGTATTTGTTTCTGCATCCTTTCGAGCAATTTTTTCTAACTCTTGGTAAGAAAATTGATCTGGAAGATCTTTTAAATAATTTTCCACATGTTCCTTATATTTGAGTTTTCCTCTAATGGAGAACCGACCAAATAGAGAAGCCTGTCTCTCATTGAATCGGGCAAAAATATTAATAGCAACCTGATCAACATCTGATAATTCTTCACCCTTTGATAATTTTTGAACAATGCCTTTTAATGCAACATTAGGATTCTGCTTTAACAATCGAATAGCCGCGTGCTTTGCAACAGTGTCACCAGATTGATTTTCCAAAAAAGCTGTCAATTGGTCACTGTTAAAAAATCTCTGAAACGCTGCGGGTTCATAATCAGTCTCCGTAAACCACTGAGGCGAAATCACAAATACCGCATGCTTATTCTCTATTTCTGGCAAAATTTGCTGTAGGCCAAAATATTGATTTAGAGAGGCTGCTCCTGCTTGACCTAAAAAGTAAGGACGATAGGGACGATGGTATTTCTCTGCTAAAACAGCTGGATGGACACTATCAAATCGAATCCATTCACTGGACCCTAGAAAAGGAATAAAACGCATATTTGGATCTGTAAAAGCCCTTACTTTTTGGCTTCTCTCTTTAAAACTCTCTACACTAACAGAAGCCGCCGAATATTTCTCCTCCGTCAGATTATGGCTTGTTGTACTTGGATAAAAAAAGATGAGTAGAAGAACCAAAAATCCAGCAGTGAAGATAGGCCCGAAGATTAGCCACAAGCGTTTAAGCATTTTGTAGCTCCACAATACCAGCTATTATTTTATTGGCTGTATTCCAGTCGTCTCGACCAAACTCTGTCACAGGGACACGAATGTCAAAACGGTTTTCAATCTCCACAATCAATTCAACCGTTCCCATACTATCCAAGACACCTGCGTCAAAAAGATCTTCATCCATCATGTCAGAAACATCTTCCATAAACAACTCATCAATAATTTCGATAACTTCTGATTTGATATCCATATTTTATTTCCTTTATTTTTTAAACCATAAATCATTCAAAAATCCAGAAAAGATTAAGAATGACAGCATGACGACATGGAAGGTGACAACCATGCCAAGCAACTGAATCCAGCGATTCTCAGGTAGAGCAGGCTTCCCTGCTTTTTTCCGTTCCTTATTGAGCGTTTTTTTCTTGCGAATCCAAGCGTCATTAATGACCAAGCCTAATCCATGAAAGAGTCCATAGGCGATATAGTACCAGGTCACACCATGCCAAAATCCCATAATCAGCATATTTACAATGTAGGCCACACTTGAGGTTACATTACGATTTTTAAAGACTTTCTTTCTGGTTAACACCATCACCATTCGCATAAAGACAAAGTCACGGAACCAGAAAGAAAGACTCATATGCCAACGGTTCCAAAATTCCTTCAAATCCCTTGATAAAAAGGGTTTGTTGAAGTTAATTGGACTATGAATGCCCATTAAGTTTGAAATGGCTAAGGCAAACATAGAATAACCTGCAAAGTCAAAGAAGAGCTCCAGACCAAAGGTATACATAACTGCCAAGGCATAGAGGTTAAAGAAGCCACCTGACTCCAGGGCTAGATTCTTCAGAGGAGGGAGTAAGGTCTCTCCTAAAATGTAAGCTATGATAAACTTATATAGAAAGCCAAGCATGATATACTTGACAGCCTCTTCCAGCATATCCATCAACTCATCCCGCTCAGGAATGGTCTGATAATTTTCATTAAATCGCTTAAAGCGATCGATTGGGCCACTTGAAAAAGTCGGCATGAAGAGAAGAAAACGGAGGAATTCCCAGAGGGTAAAATCCTTAATCACTCCATCTCTCAGCTCGATGATAATCCCAAGCGAACGAAAGGTCAGGTAAGAAATTCCCAAAAATCCAAGCAAAGACTGCGTTCCATTGATAGCTGGTTGCACCTTGACAAAGATAATCGGAAGGAGGGACAGAAAACTAACTAGGTAGAAGATCCACTTGTCATCCTTACTTTTTCGATAATGCTTGTAGAAAAGCAGGAGCAATATTTCCCAACAAAGGTAAATACCCAAGGCAGCCAATTGGTTAGTCTTCCCACCTACCAACATGGTGACGATAAAGAAGAGACTAACCAACACTTCATACCAGGCAAAGCGTTTCTTGAAAAAGAGGCCTATAAAGATGGGCAAGGTTGCAGCAATCACATAGACAAAATACTGAGGATTGCCGTATGGCTCTAAATGAGGAAGCTGTTGAAAGAACTCCATCATCTCTTATTCACCTCGTTAATCAATCCTTTGATGTCAATTTTTCCATTTGGAGTCAGTGGCAAACTGTCTCGATAAAGGAATTTGGACGGCATCATATAAGACATCATAATATCTGTCAAGTCTTCCTTGATAGCCTTGGTAATATCGATATCACGTTCAAACTGCTCACGGACACCATCCTTTAAGATGACATAGGCCAGTAGATTTTGTACCTTGTGGTCCTTATTATAGCGCGGTACTGCGACAGCAGACTCGATAAAGCGAGACTTGTTGAGGTTTTGAGAGACATCTTCTAACTCAATGCGGTAACCGTTGAACTTAATCTGGAAGTCCATACGTCCGCCGTAGAGAAGCAAGCCTTCATCTGTCATAGATCCCACATCGCCTGTGTGATAGGCTGGCAGTCCTTCAAATTCAAAGAAGGCTTCTGCTGTTTTTTCAGGATTGTTCATATAACCTTTTGAAACGGCTGGTCCAGAAACAATGATTTCTCCCTGTTGACCATTTGGCAATTTATTACCTTCCTCGTCAATGATAAAGGTTGGAGAATCAGCCTTGGTATAGCCGATTGGTAGGCGTTTGAGAGTCGCTAACATCTCGTCTGTCACTGCTACTGCTGACAGGGCTACTGTCGCTTCTGTTGGCCCGTAGGCATTGATAATACGGGCATTTGGGAAACGTTCACGTAGTTTTTGAGCTGTTTTGACCGTCAATTCTTCACCGTCAAAGTAGAAATGCGTGATTCCAGGCATTTTCTCACTATTAAAGTCTTCAGACAACATGGCCATATCCGCAAAGGATGGTGTTGAAGTCCAGATAGCGATTGGCAAGGAAAAGATAGTCGCAAAGAGTTTTTTGAAGTCCTGAGTAATGGCAGAAGGAAGAGCGAAAAGCGTGCCACCCAGTGCCAAAGTTGGCGCCCAGTACATAACAGACAGGTCAAAAGAATAAGGCGGTTGAGCCAGCATTTGCGGACGACTTGGCGTCGCAAATTCCTTGTCCGTAATCATCCAGTTGGTAAAGCTAAGGAGGTTATCATGGGAAATCTGCACTCCCTTTGGCTTACCAGTCGTACCAGAAGTAAAAATAATGTAGTAATTATCATCTCCCTTGACTGGATGCGTGATCTCATAGCTATTCCCTTGAGAAAAGGCTTCTTGAACCTGATTTAGATTCATCATCGGTGTAGAAACCTGCTCCAATGGAAAATCCGAAATGGCAATAATCAAGCTTGGCTCTGCCACTTCTAAAATAGCTGAAACTCGTTCCAAGGCCGAATGGCTATCAATTGGAATGTAAGCATGACCTGACTTAGTCAAAGCTACAAAAGTTGCCAACATTTCATATTCTTGGCCACCAAAAACGACTACAGGAGACTTCTCTGGCAAGCCTAGTTGGTCAATGGCTGCAGCTAAACTATCCGAATCAGCCTTTAAATCTCCATAAGTGTGTTCCTGACCCAAAACATTATAGACAGGATAGCTAGGCTGGGTCTGAGCAAAATGCTCAATGGTTTTAATCATATCTGCTATTGGTTTATTTGACACAATAGGGATTCTCCTTCAAGTTAAAATTCATTATAGATAAAGCTTCCTTGACCCTGTCCAAGATAGCTAAAGAAGTAAAGCAGCCCTAGAAAGATAAGAAAATACAAGGCTGTCCGACCAAGAAAAAGGTACAATTTTTTTCTCTGTTTCATCAAGAAAAACCATTCATTTCTGTAATTTTTCGCTAAAATAAGAGTGGTTCTTACTAGCTTATTTTTCTACCATTGTACCATTTTATAGGGTAATTTTTCAATTGTTTACCGTACATTTTCACTGCATTTAAGCTAATTTTAAAGATTATGCAGTTTTTCTATGAATATTTTAAGTAGAGAAGTCTAGGTAAAAACTCCATTTCAGTAGAAAATGAAGTAAATAGCCCCATAAAAAAACGCACAATATCAAGTTTCAACACCTGATACTATACGCTTTTCTGATTTTTAAAGACTTTTTAACCAGTCTCTCATTTAAAATAATCTCGTCTGATATAAATTAAAATAGCTTCTATCATCAGACAAATTGCTGATAGCCAAAAACTGATGCTAATACCAAAATTCTCAGTAATATAGCTCATTAGCAAAACAAATACTGAAAATGCTAATGTCGAAATCACTTCAAGAACGGAATAGACATTAACCAAGTTATTTTCCTCTACTGTTTCCTGAAGAAATACACTTTCAGGAACTTCCTTTAGTTGCGATAACATACCAACTAAAGCTGAAAATAATAAAAACATCTGTGCATTTGGAAAAAATAGAATAGTCAGCGTCACTATTGCCATGGCTACAAGAGAAAAAAGAATACTTTCCCATTTAGCAGCGAGGAACTTTTCAGATAGCCTAAAAGCAATTAAGCCACTAATTATAATCCCGATAGAGTATGCTGTATTAGAATATCCCCAGTAACTTTCCGTTTCATTTAATAACTCAGTTACAAAGACAAGTATGATAGACGAAACCCAAATCGTATTTGAGAAAATTTCCAATAAATTTGCCGATACAAAAAGTCTTAATCTAGGATCTCTAGCAACTAACTTCCAACCTTTGAGTAAAATTTCAAGATTAGTTTCTGACTCTAACACCTCCACTTCAGCCTTAGGAAGAAATAACATCAGAAAGCTAGAAATGATATACAAGATTAAAATGATAAACGTGGTAGGTAAGAAACCAATTGTTGCAAACAAGAGTCCACCTAATCCCCAACCCACCAATTGAACAGCTTCACTACTCATTGACAATGCTGAGTTAGCCTTGCCCAAATCGGTCGCATAGCGCGGCACAATAGCATAGGAAACGGGTGCTGCAAAACCATCTAATATGGAAATCGCAACAACAAATAGATAGATCCCAAAAGGCGCTACTGATTGCATTACGGTAAACATTCCTACCAGTATCGTTAATAATATAGTCTTTCCAAATTGGGATAAAGATAAAACCCTATTTAGCGCTAGTCTTTTAGTAACTAAAGGAACTAAGAGACTAGCAACAAAAGAGGATATCCCTATTAAAATAGGAACTAGTGATGTGGCAATTACTGATTTTGAAATAATGTATATGTTAGCAATGATTGTTACTCTAAAGAAAATATCTGCTAAATTTGCAAACAATTGAGAGACTAACAACTTAATAAATGAATTAGACATGTAGCGCTCCTATCTTAGTTACCAACTTTGGAATTAAAATTTGATTAACAAATTTTTCAAATTCTTGTTTTTCCCACTCACATTGTTTATAGAAATCAATATCAGCTGATAACTTGCAACCTCCGGAGCATAGACCACCTAAGGTCCATTACGTTTGACTGTAGAAAAGAGTTTTCAAAATGGAAAGATATTTCCAATCAGTACGATATTGATATCTTTTTTTGCGAATCTAGGCTACCTAGGTCAACATGTTCTGAATTAAAAGACTAATAATCTTTTAAGAAAGTGTGGGTTTCCTAAGCAAATGGAATTTATTAATCTCTCTCAAAACGACTTATCACAGCTATAGCTAATAAAAAATAGAATATCTAAAAAATCACTAAACTATCAAACGTCGTATTAAGTTTTTCTGAATAAGATAAACTGTCTAACTTAATTTGATAATTTTGGTCATATAATTTTTTCTGAAGAAGCATGTCGTAAAAATATCAGGGACAAAACAAATAAATTTAATCCATATACAAAATACAAGGATAAATAAGTTTGAGCTTTTAATAGTTGTAATATGGTCAGAATCATAACACTAGCAAGATTTATTAAAATAGATATATGCAAAACAAATTTTTCATTTCCGAAGCTTTGTAATAACATTTTAGCACTTTCGTAAATAGGAGATATCCCCATAACCAAAAATGTATACAAAGTAATAGGTACAATATTTGTTGTGATTTCATCAGAAAGAAAGTGAGATAGAATATTTGATAATAAAACAACAGGACAAGCAAGTAACATACTAGCAGTATATGAATTTTTAAATATCGTTTGCAAGAATTCTTTGACATCTCCCGTTTTCTCTGCTTCCGGCAAATAAACGGAAAGTGTTGTCGAATACATAAAAGAAGGAACACGTACAATCGAAAGTAACTGACTTACAACTGCATAAATAGCAAGCATCTCCAAACCTAATCTTGCCATAAATGCATCAAAGACTATAATAAATAGTACACTTTCTAGAACCTCTTGACCAGCTAATGGAATACCAAATCTTACTAACTCTAGTTTCGTTGTAGATTTCACAAATAGAGACTTCCAAATCATCGGATAAACCATGAATAAATAGCTACAAGTAATAAAACACAAAGATACAATCGTTGATATAGCTGATCCTCTAATTCCTAATAGTGGAACCAATATATAATTCAATAATACATCTAATAGTGAGCTCCCCAATCCAATCCACATAATCGGTCTTGTTTTCTTTTGAACTCTCAATAGATTAGTAAGAGAAAAATTTAATAGTGTCAAGATTATATAGGGGGACATAATAACTAAATAATTTGTTGCTAATGCCAATAATCCACCCCTAAATCCATAAAGTCTACTCAGTATTGTTTCTCCATAAAAAATTACAAAAAAAGCAAATGATGTTCCAATAATCAAATTTATGATTAAATTTGATTTCAACAAATCATTAAACTTACTATACTGTCGATTAGAATAAGCCTTAGAGCCTTTAATATTAAAAGATAAACTAAAGGCACCTAATAGTCCACCAAAAGCAAATAATAAATTTTGAATAACAGAAATGCCTGATAAAGCAACTGATGAATTATTAACAGCAAAATGTAAGGCCAACTGTCCAATAATCATTTGACCAATGCTAGTCAAAATTAGCGGCACTGCAAATCTATTTATTTCTTTGAAATCTATCATTTTTCTTCCCTAAAAGGCTTCAAATGTAAGTAAAGATCTGATTTAACTAAATTTGCATAAATAATGTGTAAAATAGGTGTTTCTTCTAAAAATGATACAATTGATTGTTTACAATCCTCGTTAGACACCTCATAATCTTGTTGCAATAACTCTACAATTTTTTCTAATGAAAGATTTTTTGAAATACAGTAAAGAATTTCTGCACCTATTTCATCAAATGCATAATACTCCAAGTCTAGTCTATCATACCCTATATATTCATCTGCAACCTTATCTACAATAAAATCTCTCTTACCTTTGATAATAAAATGTTCTTTCATACAGTCTCCTCATCTTACTCTTTGTTCATAAAAACAAGCTAAGTCAGATCCCAATAAAGTTCCATCCAGTTCTAAAGCGCTACATCGACATCCTCCACCACACCATGATAAGGCACATTCCGCACATTTACCAGAAATATCATTAAATGTAATTGATCTTAGTTTATTAAATATAACTGAATTGTGCCAAATTTCACTAAACTTTTGTTCTTTAACATTTCCAGCAACTAACTCATCTATCCCGTTCATCAAATCACATCCATATACATCACCCTTATGATTGATTGAACATGCTCTGACACCGGCTTGACATGCTATCTCCTTTGGTTTATCAAAATTTACATCTACTTTTTGGTGCCAAACATCCTCTAATAAGTCTAAGCGGTTATAAAAAGCTAATGGGAAATAATGCGTCCAAAAAACATCACTCTCATTTGGTGGAACAATTTTAAACTTAACATTAAACTCACCTCTTGAAAGTCGCTCAGTTAAATCAAGAAAAACTGGATACCAGTGTTTTTTATCAGCCAAAATACTACCATCATTAGCCCTACCGGTCGGACAGATGACCATTACTGACATATACTCTATACCAAGCATATCATTCAGTCTTATAGTATTTATTAAATCATCAACATTATGTTTTCCTAGAGTAAATAGTGTTGAAACAGGTAAGTTATATCGCTGTAAATTTTTTATTCCCTCAATAGCTTTCTTAAAACTTCCTTTTCCTCGTTGACTGTCGTGTACACTAGATTTACTACCATCTATCGTTACACAAATTCTATCTAAATTCAGTTTTGATAATTCTCTAGCAATAGAGTCTGTGATTAAGTTTCCGTTCGTATTCAAAACCTTAGCAAATCTATATCGATCAAAAGATTTCAAAATGTCAAGGATATCCTCACGCATAAATGGTTCTCCACCAGTCACACCTACTCTAGGAACCCCCATCAAATCCAGCTCTCTAAAAACAGAATCCAACTTCTCTACACTCATTTCTCCTTTTTTACTTGCAAAAGGACCAGCTTCTGCAGAACAATAGGAACAATTTAAGTTACAGCGATTGGTTACACAAACATCTACTAATAAAGGATATGGTGAATAATCTCTCATTTATTTCTCCTCCTAAAAACCTATAGGTCAACAAATGTTGACCTATAGGTACTTTCTTAATGCTTACCCCAACTATTAACTTTAGTTGTCTTAGGTGCATTAAACTCTTTTTTAGTTGACATAGGTCTTTCCTCCTTAACTTGATAGTTCAATTATATTCTTTTAAAATAGTCATCAAATTCCTTTCCCATATCTGCGTATTACCTTTTACTAGCTAAAATTTTTTCTAAATGTCCTTCATAATTCTTTGCCAAATGGTTACTTCCCGCTAATTTCATTGCTCCAATACACTTCCTCATTTCAATAATTGCTTTGCAATCCTTCTCTTTTTTATAGCGATATAGATATTGGGCATACTGGAATACCAATCGCTCATAAATTTCAGTTTCAGTGAAAAAGCATTGGTTTAGTCGTTTTTCAAAATACAAAGCATCAAGAAATTTTCCTCTTTCAATACATGTGATATATCCGTTCAATAGCATAGATGAAATCAATCGTCTATTATTTGGAATTTCTTTGTAGAAATCAGAACGTCTAGACATCTCTCTAGCCAAAACCATAAAGACATCGTGTTTTAGGACATCTAACGTATTTGAAAAAATCAATAATTCATAGTATCCCCAATATTCAACACTAAAGAGATAGTCAGTTAGATAAGATAAATCATCACCAGAATAATAAGCTTCTCCAGATAAATCTTGTAAACGAATTTTTAATAAAATAATGTTAAGCTTATGAAATTTCTCTTGTTTAGAATCTGACTCTATCTGAGAATAAAGTAGTTTTTTCAACCCATCAACATCATGATTTGATACAAAATGCCTAACCTTTGATAAGAGTTCGTTCAGTTCATCACGATGAAAATCATGAACAGCATACATAAATTCATCAATAGGCATGTTAATTTCATCCAAAATAGCCATAAATTTTGAAATGGTTAAATCAGTCTCTCCCTTTTCAAAACGTGAGAGCTGTGATGTTGATATACCAGCTTTTTCGACATCTTTTAAGCGAAACCCTCTAGATTCTCGAAACTTTTTAAAAATTTCTCCAAATTTTTTCATAATATCTCTCCAACAAGCATATATGGGAACAGTTTTTGATTTTTAATATTTTAACATAAAATAGAGGAAAATAAAAGTGAGGTATTTCACATGAAAAAACAAAAACTATTGCCTTTATTATTCCTAATTTTGGGAGGAATTATGATTATCGTTGTTGGCTAGTACTAAGAAATTAGTTACTAGAATACTTATATCTTGAATCGAAAAAGAGACTGGAAAAAAGTCTTAAAATCAAAAAACGCATAGTATCAGGTGTTGAAAAACTTGATACTATGTGTTTTATTGTAAGAAGATTTACTTTATTTTTTGCTGAAATTGAGCTCTATCAAAATAATTGTTTTCTAATACTCAATGAAAATCAAAGAGCAAACTAGGAAGCTAGCCGCATGTTGCTCAAAGCACTGCTTTGAGGTTGCAGATAGAACTGACGAAGTCAGTAACCATACATACGGTAAGGCGACGCTGACGTGGTTTGAAGAGATTTTCGAAGAGTATAAACTAGAAAAGTGAAAACACAAGCACGGCCAAGGCTGCTCCGATAACAGGTCCTACAACAGGAATCCAAGCGTAAGACCAGTCTCCGTCTCCCTTGTTTGAAATTGGAAGAAGGCTGTGTATGATACGAGGTCCAAGGTCACGCGCAGGATTCAAGGCATAACCTGTTGTCCCACCTAGTGATAGACCGATACCGACAATCAAAGTTCCTACTGCAAAGGTTCCGATACCTGCCTGAAAATCGTAAAGACCCAAAGCAAAGATTGTCAACACCAAAACAAAGGTTCCAAGAATTTCGCTAATCAAGTTAGAAACTGTATCCTTGATGGCTGGCCCAGTACTGAAGGTTGCCAGGATATTGCCTGCATTTTCTTCTGCCTCATAATGCGGTTTGAATTGCAACCAAACCAAAATCTGACCAAGCATAGCCCCTGCGAACTGAGCTAGGATGTAAGGAAAAACGGAAGCCCAAGGCAAACCACCTTTTAAGGCCACACCAATGGTCACAGCTGGGTTTAAATGAGCTGGACTGAGCTTACCAGATACAAAGACTGCAACTGCAACCGCAATTCCCCAACCCATAGTAATCACAATCCAACCTGAGCTGTTGCTCTTGGTTTTAGGAAGAACCACACCTGCAACAACACCATTTCCTAGAAGAATCAGGATTAAAGTCCCCAAAAATTCTCCAAATAATTCATTCATCATCTTTCTGTCTCCATTAAAAAGGAGGAGAGGGTAGACTAGGAGTCCTGCCCGCCACCTCTTTTATTTTTTCTTAATTTTTTAATTCTGCTAAATCGTTGTTAGCGAGAGCTGCTTCGACATCCGCACGGTAGGCTGCTTTTTCTTCTTCTGTCCAGTCATAGAATCGTCCCATTTCATCCAAAACTGGCTCAACGATGCTATCCAAACTATCACGCATAAAGAGCATATGGTTGGTACGACGAAGGAGGAAGTCAACTGGGCTAAGAGCCAACTCACTGCGCATTGCATAGTGAAGTGACAAGGTGTCCGCCAAGCTGAGTCCTGGCGCTTGTTCCAAGCTGTGAGCAAGGGCAAAGACTTTCGGTGCATTTGAACCATAGAGATTTGCTAGGTAATGAGCTTCCTTGCTATCCAAACCACGTGACACTCCAAGTTGCGCAAAGGCTTCGATTTCTGAGTCCACATTTGCTGGGTTCAATTCTCCACCTGAAACAGGGTAAGTCTTAGAGTTGATGAGTTTAAAGCTACGGTCAAATTCTGCTTTGAGGATGTCAACCACGCGCTCCATAGCTCCTTCAGCCATCTTACGGTAGTCTGTGATTTTACCACCAGCAAGGGTCAAGAGACCATTATCATCACGATCCAAGCTAGAACCACGAGAAACTGCAGATGGATCCAAATGTTTCTCAGAGGTACTACTTTCAAGCTTGCTAACAGCAGATTCAACATCTTCACGCGTTTTTTCTTTCGATAGATAAGCTTCGACAGTCGCAATCAAGGTGTTAAAGCTTTCATCACTAATAGTTCCGTTATTTCCGCCATTGTAGTCAGAAGCGCTATTGCCTGCGATCAATGGACGAAGACCTGCCCAGCTACTTTCGATATCATCAATGGTAATATTAGCTTCTGGGAAGCGGTTGTTGACAATACCAAGTAGGTAATCTACATCTTCCTGCGTCACTTTTGGATGTTCCAAATCGCCTGTGTAGTCTGTATCCGTTGTACCAAAGTAAGTCTTGTTTTCACGTGGGAGAACAAAGACCATACGGCCATCACCCAAACCTGTGTCAAAGTAAACTGGCTGTGAAACCTTGATCTTACTTGAATCCACTACCAAGTGAACTCCCTTGGTTGGACGCATTTGTGAGAATTGTGTTCCCTTATTAGACAAATTGCGTACCTTATCACTCCAAGGACCTGTTGTATTGATAACCAGACGGGCCTTGATTTCAAAGACTTGGTCTGTCAAGAGATCACGAGCTACAACACCTGTAATCTTGCCACTTTCGTCAAAGAGGAAGCCTTCTGCCTTCACGTGGTTGGCAATGAGGGCACCGTCTTGGTTAGCACGTTTGATGTTTTCAATCACGAGACGCGCATCGTTGTTACGGAAGTCAAGATAAACCCCACCTCCTACCAAACCTTCTTTCTTCAAGTTTGGCTGGCGTTCCAAAACTTCTTCCTTGCTCAAAACCTTGTTAGCAGCTGGCGTGTTATTAACCCCTGCCAAAAGGTCGTACAAATCCATGGCTACTTTAAGACGGAAGAGGCTAAAGGTAGCTCCATCTTCATCGTAAACTGGTAAGAGCATTGGGTCTGGTTTTGGAATGTGTGGTGCTATTTGTTGAACTACTGCACGCTCAGAAACCGTATCTGATACAACTTCTACGTCGAATTGTTTGAGGTAACGAAGACCTCCGTGAACTAATTTTGTTGAACGGCTGGATGTTCCTTCTGCGAAGTCCTGCATTTCAATCAAACCAGTATCTAGACCACTAGCTGCCGCCTGCAAGGCTACACCAGCCCCTGTGATTCCTCCACCGATAATCAAGAGGTCCAAGGTACGTTCCTGCATTTTTTGAATTGATAATTCACGTGTTTTCTTTGAAAATTCCATTTTTACACACTTTCTAATTAAGTCGCTTTATTCTTCCAGTATTATACTCTTCGAAAATCTCTTCAAACCACGTCAGCGTCGCCTTACCGTATGTATGGTTACTGACTTCGTTCAGTTCTATCCACAACCTCAAAGCAGTGCTTTGAGCAACATGCGGCTAGCTTCCTAGTTTGCTCTTTGATTTTCATTGAGTATTAGTCATCGATTTCCGCAAAGACTTGCGTTGCTTTCACAGCCTTCTTCCAGCCCTTGTAGAGTTGTTCCTTGCGCGATTCGTTCATAGATGGCTCAAAGAGTTCCCCTGTCTCGTTCAAGAGTTTCAACTCATCCAAGTCTTTCCAGTAACCTACTGACAAACCTGCTAGGAAGGCTGCCCCTAGAGCTGTTGTTTCCAAGTTTTTAGCGCGTGCGATGTCGATTCCCAAGATGTCAGCTTGGAACTGCATGAGGAAATTGTTCATAGCTGCACCACCATCCACCTTCAAGACCTGAATAGCTGTCTGAGCATCCACTTGCATGGTGTCGATGATGTCACGGACTTGATAAGCGATAGATTGCAAAGTCGCCTTGATAAAGTCTTCTTTACTTGTTCCACGAGTCAAACCAAAGACAGAACCACGAGCGTTTTGGTTCCAGTATGGAGCACCTAGACCTGTAAAGGCTGGAACGACATAAACTTCATCATTGTTGTGAGAATCACGAGCGTATTTTTCAGATTCTGGTGAATTTTCGACCATGCGCAGTCCATCACGAAGCCATTGAATGGCACTTCCCGCTATGAAGATAGAACCTTCTAAAGCATAGTAGACCTTGCCATTAATTCCGTAACCAATCGTTGTCAAGAGGTTATTTTCAGACAACTGCATCTCTTCCCCAGTATTCATGATGATGAAAGAACCTGTTCCATAAGTATTCTTGACCATACCAGGCTCAAAGGCCAACTGTCCAAAGAGGGCTGCTTGTTGGTCCCCAGCCATACCTGAGATTGGGACTTCTCCACCATAGAAATGGAATGGAGCTGTCTTGCCGTAGATTTCAGAGTTAGAACGAACTTCTGGTAGCATAACCTTAGGAATATTGAGGATTTCCAAAATCTCATCATCCCATTTAAGTTCTTTAATGTTATAAAGCATGGTACGGGCTGCATTTGAGTAATCCGTCACATGAGCCGCACCGTCAGTTAATTTCCAGACCAACCAAGTATCAATAGTACCAAAGAGCAATTCACCCTTTTCAGCTCGCTCTTGAGCACCTTCAACATGGTCTAAAATCCAACGAACCTTGGTCGCAGAGAAGTAAGCATCGATGATCAAACCAGTCTTTTCATGAAATTTTTCCACATAACCTTGACTTTTTAGTTGCTCAGCCAAAGGTGCTGTCTGACGTGATTGCCAAACGATAGCATTGTAGATAGGAAGCCCTGTTTTCTTATCCCAAACGACCGTTGTTTCACGTTGGTTGGTAATCCCGATTGCCTCAATCTGACTTGGTTTCACACCACTTTCGATGAAAGCACCCGCAATAACTGACTGAACAGAGTTCCAAATTTCATTGGCATTGTGCTCAACCCAACCTGCCTGAGGGAAAATCTGAGTGAACTCTTTTTGACTCGAGCTAACTTTTTCTCCTTTTTTGTTGAAAATAATGGCACGAGAACTTGTAGTTCCCTGGTCAATGGCCATGATGTATTTTTCTTGTGACATGTGCTGTCCTCCTGATAATGATCTTGAGGATGTCTCCTCTTTACAGTAACTAGTATACAAAATAAAGCGCTTTCTTGTTTATCAATTTTTTTTAATTTTTAAAAAAATGTGAGGAGATTGTGTAAATTTCACAAAAAAGACCTGGAACAACCAAGTCTTTTAAGTGAATAATAACTGACGAATCCCTGCCAAATCCTCCATATCCAAGTCGTTTTTTAAATAATAGACTGGTGTCTGTTCCTTCTTATGAATAGGGTTATTGGTAACCAGCAAATCATAATGCCGAGTTCGGTCATAGGCTTCAATGGTAATAAAACGATTGTATTCCAAATACCGTTTCAAAATGGCTGCCATTCTTGAAAAGACAAGAAAACCAGATGTCAAATCAAGACCAATCCGCATATGCTGGCCACCATTTTCAGCCATATATTCGATTAACTGGAGCCATTCCCAGAGAATTTTCTTATCCAAATCCGTCCCCTGCTGAAAGGCAGGTAGAGCATGAAAAATCTCCTCTGCCGTTCCCCTAAAATCATGTTCCATCAACAAATAAGGATGACGATTCTCTAACTGGTACTTGTAGCGATCCTGTAAAATATAGCCCTTATAGAGATAGACTTGGGCACAAAGCTGACTGAGTTCATAGGTGACATGGTCCTCTGTATAATCACCCAGCAACTCCTCTTTCTTCATTTCTTGAATCAATTGCGTCAACAAATCTGCCAACTGCCCTCCAAAACCAAGGATATACTCCATAGTATGAAGAGGAAGAATGCGATGAGATAGGAGGAAAGAGAATAAAATCATCATCTCCCCATCCTCAGTTCCGAGAGGGATGTGTTGCCCAGCAAAAAAGGACGGAGCCTTTCGATGCAAACGAAGGTAAAAAATATTGTCAAAATAGCCATGCATTTTCTCTTCTATGACTTGAAACTGACAGGCATTGACCCGAAGACGTTGTTGACTGATATGAGCCCAGAGAATCAAATCTAATTTCTGCCCCGAAGACAAACTCGCACCGCAGATTTCTTCTAGTGTAGTAATTTCCTGCTTTCTCTCTGGTTTCTGCATGTGACCTTCCCACTCCTGACTGGACCAGACCTTGCGGAAAAGACAGAAATAGAAATAGCGAATCTGATGCTCTGGGCCTCGCCAACGTCCATTTTGGATGGATAAGTCAAATTCTGACAAAATCTGATTTAAACCAGCCAAGTGACGACCAAGCGTAGCCTCACTAATCATCAATTCTTGAGCCAGCTGATGGGCTAAAAACTGTTGGTGGTAGAGAAGATAGACCAAAATCTGATATTTAACAGCATTCTCCAAAAACAAGCTCCGAATATCTCTCCCCTTGGTAGCTGCACCGATTGACAGACGCAGATTTTCATCTTCTAAGTGAATAGTCAGCTCTAAGCCACTATCCAAAGCCTTGTCATTAAGCAGGGTGACATATTTGGTTAGAGTTGCTTTTGAAAATCCTGTCTCCTCTATTACAGCCTTGACAGTCGTCTGAGACTCTTGTAATAGAAAGGAAAGGATTGAAAATTGGCCAGATTCAGCCTTTTCCATCAAATCTCCTAAATACATTTGTTACCCCTTTCATTTTCTACCTTAAGCATAGCATAAATCTTACAAATGCTGAAATAATCTGTTTCTCTTTTTATTTTCATGCTGATTTCCTGGTCCATTATCCTAAAAATCAGTAAACACACGGCTCCCCCTTTGGGCATTTTTATGCTAAAATAGTAGCTATGGATAAAATTATTAAAACAATATCAGAAAGCGGAGCCTTTCGTGCTTTTGTCCTTGACAGCACCGAAACCGTCCGCACTGCTCAAGAAAAACATCAAACCCAAGCCAGCTCAACTGTAGCGCTTGGTCGAACTCTTATCGCTAGCCAGATTCTCGCAGCCAATGAAAAAGGAAATACCAAACTAACAGTGAAGGTACTGGGTTCTAGCTCTCTAGGGGCCATTATCACGGTCGCAGATACCAAGGGGAACGTCAAAGGCTACGTTCAAAACCCTGGTGTTGACATTAAAAAGACTGCAACTGGTGAAGTTCTAGTCGGACCTTTTGTTGGAAATGGTCAATTCCTCGTTATCACAGACTACGGTACTGGAAATCCTTACAACTCTATGACTCCTCTCATCTCTGGAGAAATCGGTGAAGACCTGGCCTTTTACCTGACCGAAAGCCAACAGACCCCTTCTGCAGTCGGCCTCAATGTCCTTTTGGACGAGGAAGACAGGGTCAAGGTTGCAGGTGGTTTCCTAGTTCAAGTCTTGCCAGGAGCCAAGGAAGAAGAGATTGCTCGCTTTGAAAAACGCATCCAAGAAATGCCAGCTATCTCTACTCTTCTAGAAAGTGAAGACCATATCGAAGCCCTCCTCAAGGCTATCTACGGTAACGAGGCCTACAAGCGTCTTTCTGAAGAAGAAATCCGTTTCCAATGTGACTGTAGCCATGAGCGCTTTATGAACGCTCTTGCTAGCCTTCCAAGTTCAGACTTGCAGGAAATGAAAGAGGAAGACCATGGGGCAGAAATCACTTGTCAATTCTGCCAAACTACTTACAACTTTGATGAAAACGACCTGGAGGAACTCATTCGTGACAAATCTTAATACACCCTTTATGATTGGCAATGTTGAGATTCCCAATCGTACCGTTTTAGCGCCCATGGCCGGTGTGACAAACTCAGCCTTTCGTACCATCGCAAAAGAGCTCGGAGCTGGACTCGTTGTCATGGAAATGGTCTCTGACAAGGGAATCCAATACAACAACGAAAAAACCCTGCATATGCTTCATATCGACGAAGGAGAAAATCCTGTCTCTATCCAACTATTTGGTAGCGATGAAGATAGCCTAGCACGCGCAGCAGAATTCATCCAAAAAAACACCAAAACTGATATCGTGGATATCAACATGGGCTGCCCAGTTAACAAAATCGTGAAGAACGAAGCCGGCGCTATGTGGCTCAAGGACCCAGACAAGATTTACTCTATCATCAACAAGGTCCAGTCTGTCCTTGATATCCCACTTACTGTCAAAATGCGTACCGGCTGGGCCGACCCATCTCTGGCAGTTGAAAATGCCCTCGCTGCTGAAGCTGCAGGCGTTTCTGCCCTCGCCATGCATGGCCGTACCCGTGAACAAATGTATACAGGTCACGCAGACCTTGAGACTCTCCATAAAGTTGCTCAAGCTTTGACCAAGATTCCCTTCATCGCCAACGGTGATATCCGTACTGTCCAAGAAGCCAAACAGCGTATCGAAGAAGTCGGTGCTGACGCAGTCATGATCGGCCGCGCTGCCATGGGAAATCCTTACCTCTTCAACCAAATCAACCATTACTTTGAAACAGGAGAAATCCTACCTGATTTGACCTTTGAAGATAAGATGAAAATCGCCTATGAACACTTGAAACGTTTGATTAACCTCAAAGGAGAAAACGTAGCAGTTCGTGAATTCCGTGGACTCGCTCCTCACTACCTCCGTGGAACATCTGGCGCAGCCAAGCTCCGTGGAGCTATTTCACAAGCTAGCACCCTAGCAGAGATTGAAGCCCTCTTACAATTGGATAAAGCTTAAAATGGTTCATACTGCTCTACTGATTATCGATATGCAAAAAGCATTTGATAACCCTATCTGGGGAGAACGGAACAACCTTCAAGCTGAACAACAAGCACTGAGGGTACTGGCATACTTTCGTAAACACGCTCTTCCAGTCTTACATGCTCAACACATATCTGACAATCCCCAGTCGCAATTTCATAACAAACAAAATCAGGAGTTTAAAAGTGGATTTGAACCAGTTGCTTCAGAACCTGTCTTTCAAAAAACGGTTAATAGCGCCTTTATTGGAACAAATCTTGAAATATATTTACGAACAAATCAGATTTGTCATTTAGTCGTTGTTGGTTTGACTCTGCCTCATTGTGTATCTACTACGACACGAATGGCAGCAAATCTTGGTTTTGAAGTCACTCTACTAGCAGATGCTACTGCCAGTTTTACCCTCTCTAACAAAAACGGTCAGACCATCTCTCCTGAGACTATCCATGAGATTAATCTCCTTTCTCTACAAGATGAGTTTGCTCAAATTCTTACTACAGAAGAATTTTTAACCCAAGTACAAGTATAAAATAATCCGTCAACTCTTATTGAGCTGACGGATTTTGAATACAGTAATGTAGTGAACCGAAACACAAATAGGTAAATTTGGACCTTATACTCTTCGAAAATCAAATTCAAACCACGTCAGCATCGCCTTACCGTACTCAAGTACAGCCTGCGGCTAGCTTCCTAGTTTGCTCTTTGATTTTCATTGAGTATTAGAACTGATGATTAACAATTATTCATAAATGTCTATAGATGCACTCAGAACTGACCATACTAGTCTACCCCCTTTAGAGCACTAATCATGTCAATCTTTCTCATACGAAGACTAATAAAATAAGCAGTCCCTAAAGATGTAAACCAAACCAATAACGTAGCAAAAGCAAGGACATACATACTGACATAAGCGGTATACTCAATTCGAATCGTCGAAAATGTTGCCACATATTCTTTCAAAAACCATATGCCTAAAGGAATTCCTACTAGCCACCCAATAAAGGTAGTTAGTATAGTCTCAAAAAGAGTCACCATCTGTAGATATTGATTAGAAAATCCTAATACTTGCAATGTAGCATAGTCTCTCATTCTCTCTACAAAGTTTAAAGAGCCCAGATTATAGAGAACAATAATAACAAGTAATAAAGCAAAGCCAATAATCATTAGAAATACACTCATCAAACTAGCTACAAAATCATAGGCATTTTTTTCTTGGCTCCCTTTTTCAATGACAGATAGAACACCTTTGTCTTGCTTAATAGTATCTTGGTCCACCTCTGACCCAACTAATAAAATATGTGGAGTAAAATCTCCCCCTGCTTTTTCAAAGACTCTAGCAGGAAGATAAGCCCCTTGATTGGTTTCACTTGTGACAATCCCTTTTACTTCAAACTTGTAAGTATGACCATCTTGATAAGGAGTTACAGTTAAAAAATCTCCGACTTTAATACCTGCTAAACGGGCAAATGATCTAGTTACATACAAACCATCATCTTTCAAAGAATCAGCACTCTCTGTTTTTGCTTGGATCATATCTCCATCATCAAATATAATCAATAAACGGTTGTAGCCATCATCTGGATTAAAATGTGCCTGTGAAATTTGTACACCTTGCCCACCATATCTAGACTTAGAAGATGTATAATCCGCTACGGTCAGTCGTTTTGAATAAGAAAAATCTTCATTGTATGCCTTATCAACAAGATGATTCATGGACACAGGCATACCAATTCCAGCAATCAGTAACATCATACTTCCTGCAACTCCCACGATTCCCATCAAAACTCGAATACGATTAAACGAGGCATCACGAATTGCCCATCTAGAAGGATAAGAAATTCGTTGCCAGATAGAGGAAAATCTTTCCACAAAGACAGATTTAGCAAGTTTTTCTTTGCCTCTTAAAAATATTGCTGGTAAGCCTCTAGCTGACTCTCTAGAAGCTAAATAGGCAGCTAAAACACAAATAATAATGACTACAATACCAACGACTATTGATGAAGATGAATAAGAGATTTGCCAATTTGGAAGTGTAAACATTGACTTTTGAGTTTCTAGTACAAACCATGACATCAAGGGAGAAATAGCAAAGCCTGCGAAACTTCCTAATAAACTGACTACTAAGCCAAATAAAATATAATGTAAACTGATAGCCTGATTTGAAAAACCTAAAGCCTTTAATACAGCAATCTCTTTTGTTTGACCATCAATCAAACGCTGAATGGTTGTAAACATAGCCAAAATAGCTAACAAAATAAAGATAAAAGAAAATAAGTAAGATAAATTCCTAATTTGCCCAACTCGATCGGTAGCTTCTGATATTTCAGTTAAACTTTTTTGATCTTGATAAGAAACTAAATCGCCCCCAAAAATAGACTCTAAATCTCCTCGCAAATCCACCTTAGAACCGTAAATTTCTAAGACATTATCTGACGATAAACCCAGAATTCCTTTTGCAATTTCATTATCTGCAATATAACCATAGGCATCATTGTCAGGATTTGGAGCTATATATTCCATGCTACCTGTAAAATAAATCTTATCTGTCGCCTGAACAAATCCTACAATTTCTAAATCTATCTGCTTCCCCCTTGATGAAATAGAAATTGAATCTCCAATCTGTAAATGATTCTTCTTCGCATAATTCCCATCAATCCAAATCGAATCTTGTTTTCCTTCAAAAAAAGGACTTCCTTCTGTCACTGTAACCAGTTGATTATCTGTAATCGTTTCAAGATTGATTCGTCCGTCAGTCTTGTCTAAACGAACAATATTCGCAAATCCTTTCTTTTTACTAACAACTTTTTCAACAGAAGATAAGAGTTCAACCTGCTTGATTTTTGATTCATCAATTTGTCTCGCTTGAACCCAAACAACAGGAAGTTCAGATTGTTTCAAATAACTCTCTAGACTCTTTTCAAGTCCATGCCAAGCTCCTTGTAGCCCTACAAAGATTAATACACTTAATAGAGACATCAGAAAAACAGAGAAAAATTGTTGCCAATTTTGCCGAAGATCTCTTAATAATTTTATATGAAGATACCTCATCCCAGCACCTCTTCATTATTCTCTATTTTTTCAATACTTCCATCTTTCAAATATATAACTCGATCTGCAAATTTAGCAAACTCTCTATTATGTGTAACCATTACAACTGCAGCATTCCCATTTCTAGAAACTTCCTTCAATAAAGTTAAAATACTATCGCCTGTCTTTGAATCTAACGCTCCTGTAGGTTCATCACACAATAATAGACTAGGCTCTTTAGCCAATGCCCTTGCAATTGATACACGTTGCATTTCACCTCCAGAAAGTTGATTAGGAAAATTATTTTTTCTATGAAGTAAACCAACTTGATCTAAATACATATCAATTTCTTTATTGTTTTTCACTAAATTGGCTGCAATACCTATATTCTCCTTGGCTGTTAAACTTGGAACTAAATTATAAAATTGAAAAACAAAACCAATCTTATCTTTTCGATAAGCAGATAATTCCTTGTCCGTAAACTTTGTTACTAGTTCCTCATCAAATATAAAGGTTCCCGATGTCGCACGATCCATCCCACCAAGTAAATTTAGTAACGTACTTTTCCCTGAACCTGATGGACCTAAAATAACTGTAAATTTCCCTTTCTCAATGGAAAAACTAACTTGATCTAAAGCACGAACTTCTTGCTCCCCCACCTTATAAATCTTACTAATATTTTGAAACTGAATCATACATACTCCTAATATCTTGTCATAAATTTTATTTTTTCCTTTAATGTAGGCTCTTCATACTGCTCTATGATACGTTTAGATACTGCTTCCCTGTTTTCTCGTATAACCTTTTCAGCTAAGGAAATAGCCTCATCTACTGGAACAACTATTGGCAACTCATAATGTTGAATGATCTGATTTAACCGTTCTTTCTGACTACCTTTGACACAATAAGGTGTCAGACCCAAATTCCTATAAGCTTCATATAATTCCTCATCTGATAAATTTCGATACTCTTCAGATACTGGTCTATGCCCATCTGGATCCATTGCAAACTC
The DNA here is from genome assembly GCF_003944325.1 of Streptococcus mitis. Lineage (GTDB taxonomy): Bacteria > Bacillota > Bacilli > Lactobacillales > Streptococcaceae > Streptococcus > Streptococcus mitis_CW. Next base: position 62,453 of record NZ_RJPX01000002.1, read on the forward strand.
TACTGGTAAATGAACAACATCTGTATACCACAATTTCGCATGATTCTTAGAGACAACTCCATAAGCCGTCAAATATTTTTTGAAAAATGTTCGACCAGGAAGACCTAAAATAGATTTCATCAATCGATGAATGAATGCTGATCCTGGGTTAATTCCTACCCTCATTCGAACAGTCCCGTAAATCCATTCATTCAATACTGACCCATCTGATAGAAAATTTCCATGCTCCTTGTATAAAATTCCTTCTGTACGAATTCTCTCCTCAAAACGCTTTAACCCCAGTGCCATTAACTCAGTTGATGACATATCCTGAAATCTTCTTCCAGGATATAAATCTGTCAAAATTTCCCTCGCAGATAAAACATCGATTAAGGGAAGTCCCGTTGCAATCGAAAGAGCTGTAGCAGTTGTTGTCTTACCCGTAGAATAAGTACCTGATATGACTAACCTCAATTCTCTATTTCCCATTACTGCCCCCCTCCATCAGGTAATTTTTGAGCTATTTTACTTTTAAAGACTACCTTATGATCTACATCATACCCAGACATTTCGTAGACTTTCCAATGTTCTTCTCTAATTTTTAACAATCTATTTTTTGAAACACTACCACTAAGCTCCACTACTCCGTTCAAAATTGGTGAATCCAAGTCTGCACTTACTTGCTTCATCCACATGGTATTGCTCTCCTCTCGAGATATCTCTTCGATATGGTAGGCTAACATCTCTGCCATTTGAGAAAAAATAATCAGAAGCTCTAACAAACTATAATAATTCTGTTCTAGACTACCTACACCACTATATTCAATATCTTTGATCAATACTTGTTCTGCTTTACAAGATATACTACTATCTGAAAACTCAACATCGTATATATCATGTTGTCTATCTCTTAAATGCGTTGATAAAAAATCTCTACCTTGTTCTCCTATAGCAACTACATTTTCCATACATTCTAATAATTGATAGCCTAAACAAACTTTCATATCCATTACCAAGCAATCAAATTCAATCACTTGGTTCGTCATTTTGAAATTTTGTAATTCTAATTTTAAATTTACCAATTCTTCTATAGCTTTTATCCCTGACTTTATCTCAAAACGGCTTAACCTATACTGATTTAAGCTCACTCCCATTCTTTTCAGTATTTCACTTCCAAATAAATGAGCTAATACTATTCCATCTAATGTACTCAGGTGCTGCTGTATGATTTCAGATTGTTTACTAGACCACAAACCTTCTTGATGAAGAGACCCAACCCCTTCCAAAATATTTTTCAACTTATACTCAATGAAAATCAAAGAGCAAACTAGGAAGCTAGCCGCAGGCTGCTCAAAGCACTGCTTTGAGGTTGTAGATAGAACTGACGAAGTCAGTAACCTATATACGGCAAGGCGACGCTGACGTAGTTTGAAGAGATTTTCGAAGAGTATTAACTTCATAAGTCGTCCTCTTATACCCTCTGCCAAAATAACGATTTTTATTGTCTCCAAGTAAATAATCTACTGTTAGCATATACTTCTCCAATCTTTTAAACTGACTCTATCTTAAACAAAAAAAGACAAGAAAGAATCCGTAATTTACGAAAACCTTCTTGCCTTTTTAGGATAAAATTATAAAGATACTAGATTTAATCGAATAGCCTCACGTACAGCTCCAACTCTACTCGTCACTCCCAACTTTGAACAAATATTTGAAACATGGGTATCTACTGTTCTCCTGCTGACAAATAAACTATTTGCTATCTTTTCATTAGAATATTCTTTTACAATCAGTTCCAATACACTTAACTCCGTGTCAGTCAATAGATTATTTTCTTGCTTTTCTAACAAACCATCTGGGATAAGGTGATTTCCCTTATAAACAGCATAAATTGCACTTTTAACATCCAAATAAGAACTTTCTTTGGGTAAAAAAGCTTGAATCCCAAAATCCATCGCTCTCTTATGTAACAAAGTGTCATAAAATCCTGATAAAAGAACTATCTTGGGAACTGTATTCAGAAATCTATTTATTTGACTAATAACATCAAATGCCGTTACTCCTTTCAACATAAAATCCATGACTAGCACATCTACCTTCTCATGCTTGAGACAGAGAAGTAAATCTGCTACTTCTGTATAGGACCCAACAATTTTAAAATCATCTTCCTTTAAAAAATAGTTCTCCAATCCTTGTAATACTAAACTGTGATCATCAATCAAAACCAAACGAATCATTTTTCTTCCCTTCTATAGGTATCCGTATCTTCACACTTGTAGGTTCTATATTTATCTGAACAGTTCCCCCCAGTAAATGAACCTTCTCTACAATTCTATTTAAACCAAAATGATGTTCATTAGACTGATAGTTTCCCTTAAAAATACCATCATCTATAACTTCAATTGATAAAATCTTTTCTTTTGTAGATAAATCTACAGTAATTTCTCTAGCATTCCCATGAAGAATACTATTATTTACTAGTTCTTTAACTGTCCTTAATACAAACGTGCCCACTTTATCATTAACTTTTTCTTCATCTATTGAAAAAGTTGTCATAATCGAAACAGTTTCCATCTTCATGAATTGATTTAATATGCTAGTAATAGATTCTTTCAACCCTAATTCATGCACCATTAAAGGATAGATATTGGAACATAAATCTCTTAATTCAAAGACAATATCATCCAACATCTCTAATAAAGCTCCCCTATTAATTTGTTCACTAATTTCTAACTGCTTTTTATAATAAATAACCTTCTGAATTGTAGTATCATGTATAAACGTTGCAATTTCTTCCCTCTCCAATTCAGTAGCTACAAAAGTATGAAAACTACTAAAGATTCCCTCCATTTTATGGCTAATCAACATCATTTTCCTTATTTCAGGTAACAAAGCTAGCGAAAAAAGAAAAGTGTAAAGAACGAAAAAAATTGGAGAAAATTCTCTTAATAGCAGACTAAAAAGAATAATTAGACTAGTAAAAAAAACGGCAAATATCAAGTTATATATGAATGGATTCCACTTCCAAGCAACATATATCAGTCGTTCTAGTATCAAGTTATTCACAATAGAGAACAAAATAAGCAACAATAGAGGAATACTATAAATAAACGAAACTTCCTTACCAATCGGAAAAATATATCCAAAAAATAAAGGAAATAAGGCAAGACCTGCTAAAAATAAAGTATGAATTGGCAACATTTCTCTTCTCTGATAGTAATTTATAAGCATCTTTAACAGTAGGATAACTAAAAAGAAAAATACTAAATAAAATACTCCCCTAGAAAAAAAGATGGTTAAAAAATCAATGGGCTGTATAAGATTATAAACATACAAAAGTTGAGTTATGAGTGAATAGCCCAGTATAATACGAAAAAAGTTAGAAATGGTTGAACCTTTTATCTTCAGGACTAACACTCTAATGAAAATATCCATGAATAATGGAAATAAAGTCAAGTATGAAATTAATAGACTACGACCAAATACATCTCCTATACTTGATGGAATAATCGATAATAACATCAGACTAGTATAAATAATAAAATAAAAATATCGTTTTCCAGTTTTTCCTCTACTTCTCCCTTTTATGTATAAGCGAAATAACAGTAGAATCAGAAAAGCAATGATTGATAAAACAAGAAAGATAATTTGGCTTGATTTCCCAGATTCTATTATTAAATTCTTTGAAATTCCTCTATCTAACACTGTCACAGAATGAAGCGGTTCAACAATTAAAAATCGAGATAATAAGAAATTACTATCTGGACTCTGACCGTCTATTTGTATAATAGATGACCCTATTATCTCTTGATGATTTGCAAAGCTTCCCAGATTATGGACTTGTCTAACTATCCACTCATTCTCATGTTTATCTACGGTGATTCCACTATACGTTCGGTTAAATATTGAAAATGAAAAATAAAAAAAGAAAATAAATAACAAAATCAAAGAAAATCGAAACATTTTTGACTTCATTGTTTGTAGCACTCCATATTTCACTTGATATTGATGTTTATTCTACCATTTTTTCATTCAATAAGACAGGTTTTATAGTTAAATTTATTCTTTTTTCTTTCGATATATAACTGATACAATCTTCTACCATGGGAAATCCTTACCTCTTCAACCAAATCAACCATTACTTTGAAATAGGAGAAATCCTCCATGATTTGACCTTTGAAGATAAGATGAAAATCGCCTACGAGCACTTGAAACGCTTGATTAACCTCAAAGGGGAAAATGTCGCAGTTCGTGAGTTCCGTGGCCTCGCTCCTCACTACCTCCGTGGAACATCTGGCGCTGCCAAACTCCGTGGAGCCATTTCACAAGCTAGCACTCTGGCAGAGATTGAATCTCTCTTGCAGTTGGATAAGGATTAAAAGTTTAAAACCCGTAACTCTCTTAAAGTTGACGGGTTTTTGATTGTAAAAATTCAAATACTGAACGTTATTATTGATTCAAAGCAACACTGGAAACCTTGCCATCCGCTCCTGTTGTAATTTGGATGATTTTTCCTCCACCGATTTTGGCATTATACTTACCATCATCAAGAGTATAAGAATAGCCTCTGATAGAGTAGTTTTCTTTCTTTCCATCAGCAGATTCTACTGTAAATTGACCTCCTGATGAAACTGTAATGGTTTCACCATTGGCTCCCTTCCAATTGCCCGCTGCAGCTGAGAAATCACCATCTACCATGGTTAAAACACCCTTGTAGCGTTTATTTTGCTCTGCTTGCTTGTCTTGAAGTTTGCGGTCAGTTGTAGAATCATAGCTTGATTGATTAGACTGAGCTTGAGGAGCCTGTTGAGTTGAAGAAGCCTGAACAGGAGTTTGTTGACTAGCTACTTGTTGATTAGACACCTCTTGACCTTGTCTTTGCTCTGGTGCAGGTGCCGCTTGTGATGGTGTCGCAGTTGCTGAAGACTGGTCAGTAGACGCCTTGGCCTTTTCAGATGAAGCTGAACTTGAGGACTTCTGAGTCTTGCTGTCTTGGCTAGAAGAAACTGCTTTAGAATTTGATGATTGGCTTGTCTTAACAGAACTGCTTGCTTGAGTGGTTTCCTTTTTATTTCCACAAGCTCCCAATAGCAAGGTAGAAGCCAATACAGTCGCTGCCATTAATTTGATATAGGTTTTCTTTTTCATTTCCCTACTCCTTTGTAATGTTTTTGAAATATTAAGAAATCTTTTTGTAATATAATTGTAACATTTGGGTTTAAATATGTCAACAATTTATCTAAACTATTTTAAAAATCTTAAATACTTTAGATACATTTATTCCTCCTACTCTTCTATTCGTAATAAAACAGAAAAACAGGAGATTTTTCTATTAAAAATTTGAATTTATTTTGTGTAATCGCTTGCATTTTTAAGTACAAATGAATATAATAACATTGAAATAGAATATAGGAGATGCATTCTTATGCTAAATAAGTATTTCAAGTATCTTCCTTGGTTGATTTTGGGAGCTATTAGTTCTTATCAATCAGCCACTTACTATGCGCGAACTGCATTTGATGTCGTCTATCTGACTACAATCTTTATGATTGTTTATATCGCTTTGTTATTTTTACATGAGAACTATCTCAAGTATCGATACAAAGACTTTTTTACTCACATGTTGAGCAATCATAAGAAAGATAGCCACAACACAAAACCATCTCATGATAGTAGATAAAGAGGTCAGGAACTTTTCCCGACCTCGTTTTTTATTTCAATCGATAGGTTTTTCTTGGTTTCTTTTTAGGCACTCGTTTGAGTCCGACTTCTTCTACATATTCGCCGTATTTTACGAGAAAGTTATTGCTGACGATTGGTCGACCTGGGTTGATGAGATTGACCAGTTCAGTCCCTTCGTAGACAGTGAACTCCTCCTCTAGCAGATAGAGGAAGGTCGGGTTCCAGTCGAGGCGTCCTTGGATTCGTTTGATGGATTCTTGGATAATGGCATAATGGTCAAAAGCGAAGGCTTGCTCCTCCAGATCCACTCCCTCTAGGTAGCATTTACCAGTCTGGAAATCCACATCTACAAAAACGACATCCTTGGCATCGTCACCTGCCTGAACGAGGTCTAAAGCACGACTAGGAAGATAAACCAAATGGGCAATGGTCACTGTCCAGCCCCGGGGGTCACGCCCAGGAGTCGATACAGTCATCAATTGCTCGATTTTTTCTAAAGGAAGTTCGAGATTGACTTCTTCTCTCACTTCGCGCTGACAGGCATGTGCAGCATCTTCTCCCTTATCCATAAAGCCTCCAACCAAGGCCAAACAGTTTTGATAAGGGTGAGCCTTGCGACGGATTAGCAAGAGCTTGATTTTTCCTTCGACAAAGCAGTAGGCCACCATATCCACCGTCACACTTGGTTTTTCGTATTGAGGGAGTTCCTGCTTGTAGTACCAATCCAAAAACTCCTCCTGACTGGCATGGATTTCATAATATTCTTTTTCCGTCATCCCTGCTGGAATCATCGTGTCCGTCATTTTATGCCTCCTTACGAACTGCCTTGGTCCATTGGTACCAACCCACTAGACTATTAAGTGTGTAAACCCAGTACATCCCTTGGATATGGATATTTTCACCCCACCAGAGATAGATACTAAAGAGATTCGTTGCAATCCAGAAAATCCATTGCTCACGGTAGAGACGTGTCATCAAGAGCTGACCAACACCATTAGTCGCATCGGTAACACTATCACGGAAAGGGCGAGCACTATGGATACTTTGGTAAGCTAAGCCCATACCAATCCAGATGATAGCAGTCAAGGCCAAGTACTTGAACCAGTCAAGCACAGATAATTTCTTAGCTTCAAAGTGAGATTCTTCTACTTTTCCTTGATCATTAATACGATTGGACAGCCAAGCATAGAGACCAATCGGCTGCATGACAAAGAAGTAAACGGTCGTCAAAACTTCACCATAAAAAGTCGCATTCATAGCCAAAATCAAATAGATAGCTGAGTTAATAGCCCCAAAGAGATAATTGCTTGCACGCCCTTCTGCTACCAAGATAACACAGACAATCCCAGTCCAAGAGGCAAACAAGCTCATCCAGTCATGACTTTCTGTATTTTGCGTGAATTCCAAGATCAAGGGAACACTTGACAGGACGATAAGATACAACCACTGGAAGAGGCTACGGCCGACAAAAAGATCTTTCCAGAGCAGGTTCATGATTCCTGCAAAACCGATCTTGCGGGCTTCCGCATGGACATTTCTAAAGTTTTCGATAAATTGTGTGATTTTTTCAGTTAGTTTTTTCATATTTTTCTCCTAATCTGCTTGGTAAATGGCATCTATAGCCACTTTTGCTGCTTCATAATTGCCTAGGTAATCCTCAGCTAGATAAACTAGTGGAATGGTGGTTAAATATCGCTCTCTCATCTGGTCCAAATGCTGGGAAAAACTATGACGAATATGGTCTTCTGCCATGGTCATATCTCTAAATCCGTCATTGACATAGGAACCGACAGGTTGCACAAAGAGAATCAAGTCCCATTTTTCCTTAGACAAGATCGAGGCAAAGAGATTATCAAAAGTCTCTCCCGATAAGTCCCCTCGATCCTCAGTCTCCATGTAATAATCATAGTAGCCCTTGGTTACTAAGGAGTTGGTGTCTGCTATCACCAGTCCCCTATTGGCATTGCTATCGATTAACTTTGAGGTCTGGTCGTACTGCCCCAAGAGCAGATAATAGTAATCCTTTGGAGTCAATTCATCATCACGGACGTTATTTTTAATCTGGTACTCACGCGCGTATTCCAGACTGACGGGCGCATCATAATATCTGGCCAAATCTTTGGCTAGAGTGGTCTTCCCATTACTGGCACTTCCCATAATCAACACTTTCTTGGTAAACTGACGACGGAAGGGTTGAGCGATGTATTTCCAATATTTGCTTGGATTGTCTCGAATCATAGTCGCTGAAATACCAAACTTTCTTTCTTGCAAGACAGTCTCAAAGCCACGATTAGATAATTCTTGCTGGTAGTTTGCTTCTCCCACAAAGAAGATTAGTTCTTGCTGGTTTTCATCATAGGAAATCTCTGCTAACATCTGATTCAACCACTCCTGCCAGCCCATAGGGTAACGGGGAAGATTGGTTTCATCTAACTTGCAGACAGAGGTTAACTCATCATCCCGAAAAGCCTCTCGAATATAACGAAATCTTTTTTGAAGCGTTAAACCTACCTGCTCCCCTCGGTCTCCCTCGTAGCCTGAAACGACTACCCAAACCTGATCACACCGCCGCTTCGCACGCTGGATCAGATCGATATGCCCCTGATGAAGCGGAGCAAAGGTTCCAAATACCACTGCTGTTTTCTTTTTCATAAACGTGTAACCTTTTTATGATTTTTGATATTTTTGTTATCTGTGTTTTTATTATAAACTATATTTTTGTTTTGTCAATAGTTTTTTATTATTGTTTATAAAAAACTAGCAAAAAAGAGAATCAAGATTGCTCCTGATTCTCCATTTTTATGCAATATCAAATTTCAATTGGCCTGCTTTAACACCAATCTTAAGTGTGCTGCCTGCCACTAATTCTCCCTTGAGAAAAAGTTCTGCCAACTTGTCTTCCACTTCTGTTTGCAGGGTTCTGCGAAGTGGGCGAGCTCCCATCTCTGGATCATATCCTTTATTTGCCAACAATTTCAGTGCGGAAGCTTGTAATTTCAAGTCAATACCTTTTTCAGCCAAACTTACCACTAAAGGTTTAACCATAATCTTCACCACTTCCTGCATATGGTCGCTAGACAGGCTATGGAAGACCACCTTTTCATCAATACGGTTGATAAACTCAGGTCTATAAGCCTTTTTCAGCTCTTCGAACATGCGTTTTTCCATATTCTCCTGGTCAAAACGAATATCCTTAGCCCCAAAACCAACTGTCTTATCATCACGAAGGGCTGTCGCACCAAGGTTTGACGTCATGATAACAATGGTATTTGAAAAGTCAACCTTGCGCCCCTTGCTATCTGTCAAGACACCATCATCTAAGACCTGTAATAGGACATTAAAGATGTCTGGGTGGGCTTTTTCTACCTCGTCAAAGAGGAGAACAGAGTATGGTTTGTTGCGAACTTTCTCGGTCAACTCCCCACCTTCTTCGTAGCCCACATAACCTGGAGGAGCTCCGTTGAGACGGCTGGCTGCGAATTTCTCCATATACTCACTCATATCAAAGCGGATAAGAGCAGATTCGTCATCAAAGAGGACTTCTGCCAGAGCCTTGGCCAATTCGGTCTTACCGACACCTGTGGGCCCTAGGAACATAAAGGAACCAATCGGACGTTTGTGACTGCGAATTCCTGACTGATTACGGCGAATGGCACGGCTAATACTTGAAACAGCTTGATCTTGACCGATGACACGTTTGTGCAATTCAGCTTCCAAATTCAGGTATTTCTTAGCGTCAGTCTGAGTCAGTTTTTGGACTGGAATACCTGACAAGCGACTCAAAGTGGTCAAAATATCAGACTCTGTCACTAAGTCTTTATAGACAGGCACTTCCTCTTCTTTTGCGATTAGCTGGGCTGCCTGTTTCCACTTGCCATCCATCAGGGCCTTGTCAGCTGAACTCAAGCCAGAATCGTCTGCTTTTACATGCTTTGACTTATTTTGCACTGTTGCTGCTGCTTCATCCAAGAGATCAATAGCAGAGTCTGGCAAGTGACGACTAGTCAAGTAACGATGGGCCATCTTAACCGCTGTTTCAACCGCTTCATCTGTGATTTGTACACGGTGATGTTTCTCATAAGTAGCTTTCAAACCTTGCAAGATGGTCATGCTGTCTGCCACACTTGGTTCTTCAATCGTCACTTTGGCGAAACGACGAGAAAGGGCTGCATCTTTTTCGATATGTTTTTGGTATTCTTCCTGAGTGGTCGCACCAACCGTTCTCAAAGTTCCACGCGCCAAGGCTGGCTTCAAGATATTGGCCGCATCCAGAGTTGAGTCAATTCCACTACCAGAACCCATGATGGTATGAAGTTCATCGATAAAGAGGATGACTTGGCCATCTTCTTCAATATCCTTGATGATATTATTCATGCGTTCTTCAAAGTCACCACGGAAGCGTGTCCCTGCCACGACATTCATCAAATCAAGCTCTAACACGCGCATCTTAGCCATTTCCGCAGGTACATCACCACTAGCAATACGCTGAGCGAGCCCAAGCGCCAAGGCTGTTTTCCCGACACCAGCATCCCCAACCAAGACAGGATTATTCTTAGTCTTCCGGCTCAAGATTTGAATCATACGCGAGATTTCCTTATCCCGACCGATGACTGGTTCTAACTTGCCAGAACGCGCTTGCTCTGTCAAATCATGCGTATAGTCCTCGAGACCACCACTCGGAGTCTGGGGCATGCCCATCATGTTAGCCATAGAATTTTGCTTATCAGCTACTGTACGATGGCGTTGGCGTAAAGCCTTGAGATCTTCACGAGTCCAGCCTGCATGTTCTTCCAGATTTCGACGAAGGGCAGCAATCTTGACCTGATCTTTCTTGTCTTCATAAGAAAAACCAGCCCTCTCCAAGATACGAGTCGCCAAGGCATTGCCATCATGCAAAATCGCATAGAGGACGTGCTCCGTCCCTAGCACCTTAGCATGGACCACTGACGCTACATATTCTGCTTCATCAAAGAGAACCTGCAAACGATGGGAGAACGGCAACTCCGTAAAGGTTTCATCCTGGCTATATTCCGTTTCAGTCAGTTCCAAAGCGACCTCTTCTAAACGGTCCATCTCATATGGATAATCATTTAAAGTCGCCCCTGCCACACTATAACTGTGATTGGACATGGCAATCAACAAATGCCATGACTCTAGATAACGAGCTCCAAAATGGCCAGCAACCATGTAGGCACTTTCGATACATTCATTCAATGCTTTTGAATAGTTCATCTTACTTCCCTTTTCTATCTACTTCTTGTATGACCTGTCGTAGCATATTAGCACGAACAACTGGAGCTTCTTCTCCTAAAACGCGATCCACAGCTACTGCTAGTAGCAAATTCATCTCTTGCTTAGTCATCAATTCCTGCTCAACCAAAAGCTGCAGAATATCCTCATAAATTTCTTGACTGACTCGCTCACCAATCGAATAAAGCAGCTCTCGGAGCATTTCATGATGACTAGAAAACTCAATTCGTCCTATACGAATGTAGCCTCCTCCACCACGCTTACTTTCAACCAAGTAGCCTCTACTTTCCGTAAATCGTGTCTTGATCACGTAGTTAATCTGACTAGGAACAACCTGAAAAGTATCTGCCAACTGACTCCGCTGCAACTCTACAATACCAGATTGATCTAAAATCGCCTTGATGTAGGCCTCAATATGATCCGATGTATTTTTAAATCTCATTACAAACCCACCTCTCTCTTAGAACCTTGACTATCTTTGACTATTATACCGAAATTTTCTCATTTTTAAAAGAAAAAGGGCGCTGGTAAAGGATAATCTTCACCAACTCCCTATTTTTTTACTTATCTAAGCCTAATTCTGCCAAGATTTGACGTTTATAGGCAATCTTTTGGACTTCCTTGTCCTCATCTTCAGACCAATCTAGTTTAATCTCTGAAACAATCTGCCCAGGGCGGTTTTTCAGAATATAGATGCGGTCGCTGAGATTAAGGGCCTCTTCGATACTATGCGTGATGATCAGGGTCGTTAGTTGCAACTGCCTGTGAATCTCAAGGTACCAAGCATGGAGTTCCATCTTGGTCATCTCATCCAAAGCGCTAAAGGCCTCATCCAAGAGAAAGAGCTTGTGACCGAAAAGGTAGGTCCTGAGCAAGGCCACACGCTGACGCATCCCTCCACTGAGTTCGTGAGGATATTTGTCCCGTACAGCTGTCAACTGGAAGGTCGCAAGGATTTCATCCGCTCGGGCAATAGCTTCCGCCTTATCCACTTTTTGAATCAAGAGGGGCAGAATAATATTGCCTAGCACAGTCTTGTGCTCCAAGAGTAGATCCTTTTGCAACATATAACTCACGCGCCCCTTAGGATTTTCTTCACCATCCAGAACAATTCGCCCTGACTGAACTTCTAAAATCCCAGCGATTAGGTTAAAGAGGGTGGTTTTTCCAACACCACTTGGACCTAAGATAGAAACCACTTCACCTGAAGTGACTTTCAGATTGATATCCTCTAAAATCCTATCTTGTCCATAGGCATAACTAACGTGTTCTAGTCTTATTTCTGTCATTATTTCACAAATTCATTGGTGAAGCCTTTGTCTGTCAAGTCTTCTTTAAGGATACCATTTTCTTTATCCCATTTGTAGAAGGCATTCCAGCGAGTTGCATCAAATTGACCCCATTTTTCCTTGTCGCTTGCGTATTCTTTTGACAAGTATTTTTGAGATTCAATGACAAAGTCACGTTTTTCCTGAAGTTCAGGTGCATTCTTAATGAGGATATCTGCTGCTTCCTCTGGATGCTCCATAGCATATTGGTAACCTTTTTTGATAGCTTGGATGACTTTACGAGCTTCTTCTTTATTGTCTTTCAGATAGTCGTTGTTTGCGATGATAACTGGTGAGTAGTAGTCAAACTCCTTGACGTAGTCTTTCAAGTACATAAAGTTAGCCTCTACGCCTTGAGATTTAGCAAGGATACCATCCCAACCGTAGTAAATCCAAGCAGTGTCAAATACTCCATTAGCAATTGGTGTGATAGAGTTTGAGTCGTTATTTGGTACTTTTTCAACCTTCTCAAAGTCCCCACCTTGTGATTCTACCAAGGTTTTCAACATAGCAAGTTCAGTTGGGTCATTCCAAGTCCCGTATTTCTTACCAACCAAGTCCTTCGGACTGCTTACATTGTCAGATTTACGAGAAATAATTCCTGATGTATTGTGCTCAACGATAGCTGCAACGGCAGTAATTCCTGCACCTTTTTCCAATTTTTTAGCCATGTAGTCTTGGAAATACACTGCAAATGGTGCCTTGCCATTGATAACCAAATCAGAAGAACTTTCTTCTGGTGGTAATTTCAAATCAACATCCACTCCAGCTTCCTTGAAATAGCCTTTTTCCTTGGCAACATAAAGTCCTGTGTGGTTAGTATTTGGTGTCCAGTCTAGGATAAAGTCAATCTTCTTGAGTTCTGCCTCCTTATTGTCCTTAGAAGCAGTTCCTTGACCACAAGCTACAAGCACAACAGCTACAAGAGCTGTCACAAGCGTTAAAAACACTTTCCATGTTTTTTTCATTTTAATTTCCTCTTTTCTTTTTTGAAACATTCTATTTCTACGAACGTTTCCATTTAATAACATATTTTTCACTAATATCGACCAATTTCATACCAAGAAGGCTGATAATCGATACCAGAATGATAATAGCGAACATGGTATCATACTGAAACAGTTTCTTGGACTGAATCATGTAGACACCTAATCCTTCAAAGCCTCCCAACCACTCAGATACCACTGTTGTGATAAAGGCATAGGAGACACTGACTCTCAGACCTGCATAAAAGTAGGGCAGACTGACAGGGATTTTAAAATGCCACAGGATTTGCCAAGATTTAGCCCGCATCAGACTAAACAAGGTCAGCATATCCTTATCACAATGCCTAAAACCGTCCAGAATGCTGACGATAATAGGAAAGGTTGTCGTCAGGATAATCAAGACAATCTTGGGCAAAATCCCATAACCTAGCCACAAGACCAGAATAGGAGCTATTGCAATGGTCGGAATAGTCTGAACGACCACCATCATAGGGTAAATCAGGTCATTAAGCCACGTCAAACTGTCCATAAGCACAGCCATGAAACAGGCAATCAAGACTCCCAAAACCAGCCCCAGTAAAGCCACTCTCAAGGTGGCCCAGCTATGGTGCCAGAGAAATTCTCTGTCACGAACAAAGGCCTGGAGAATCTCAAGAGGTGTCGGCAGGATAAACTTGGGGAGCAGTTTAAGAAAACCTGCTAACTGCCAGATTGACAAGACTCCTAGAAAACCCAATAGACTAATGTGTCGTCTCAGTATACTTTTCAAGTTTCTCATCAATACTTAAAATCTCTCCTACATTTATTTTGACATTGGCAAAGACATTATCTGCCTCCTGCCCTGCCACTTCCAGCGCTTCTTTGAGAATGCGCATGAGCTCATCAAACTCCCCTTCCAAGACCGTTTCAAATGGTGTCACTACCATGGTCACTTCTTGAGCTTGCAGATAAGCAATAACCTGATCGATAACAGCTATCCGATCAATCCCCTGTGATAGGGGTAAAACTTGCAAGGCAATGCTTGCTTTCATAACAACCTCCTCTTCTCATTTTCCTTTGACAAAAAGAAAAACCTTTACCATATATGGAAAAGGTGCAGAATAGACTAAGTAACGTTCCCTACGCTGGCATTACCCAGATCAGGTGCGGTCGAAGTTTAACACTTCCTCTCAGACTGTACACAGACTCCCATATATTATATGGACATATGATAGCGCAAAACAAAAAAAAAGTCAAGGAAACTGCTTACAGAAAAGAGCAGGAAAAATTTCCTACTCCCATTTTCTATACTCGTTCTCCATTACTATTTACTCTGTAACCATCCACCGTCGTATTAACAGCTAAGGCGCCTGATGAGTAAGAATAATACCACTTACCAGAAACTTGATACCAGCCTGTTTTCATTGCCCCTGAACTATCTAGATAATACCACACTCCATTTTCCTTTAACCATCCTGTCTGCATTTCACCAGATGATTTCAAATAATACCAGCTAGAACCATCCTTCAACCAGCCTGTTGATTTAGAGCCATTTGATTTGAAATGATACCAACTACCATTTATTTTCTTCCAACCAACAGTTGAACTGTTATTGGATCCATAGTTAGAGCTATTTCCTGATTGATTCTGATAATTCTGTGACGAAGCCACTCCCTCTAGCTGAATATAGCGACGACTTCCGTTATAAGCCGTATAACTCAACCACTTGTATCCATCTTTTTCGAGAATTTGATCATAATGAACATTCTCCCCAGGATAATAGTAATCAATCGTAGTTGCGCTAGCTAGTGGCTGATTTTTGATAGCTGACTTAGTCTTAAAATAATGTGTTCCCCCTGTTGAAGTTGATGATTGACTATTTCCAACACTGCCACCAGCCAAATCTTTAAAATGAATAAAACCAGTCATAGTATTGGCCTTCACGACGCGCTTGTTATAAGATTCTCTTATTCCATAGTTGTATTCTTCAATCTCAATCTCATCTCCTATTACATTTGATACCCAGGCAACATGACCATAAGTTCCTGCAGTAGACCAAGCAATAGAGCCAATAGCTGGTCTATTATCTACACGATAGCCTTCACGACGAGCACGATAGCCCCATTCATTCGCATTTCCATAAGCAGCCGGAATCTCAAAACCATTGACATTACTCAAACGAAAGGCTGCAAAAGAAGTACACTGACGAGAATACATGCGCCACTTGTCAATCTCCTGACTCCCATTTTTATAATGAGCAGGATAATCATCCCCACGCGCAATTGATCCATTCCCTCCAGAATAGGCATAGACACTATCACCCGCTGCTAGCATCAATCCTACTACTAAAAAAGGAACAACCTTTTTAACTGATTTTCTAAAAGAAAACCCTGTCTCTGTTACTGTAAATGGTGAAATTTTCATTCTTCCTCCTTGAAAATAATATAGTACTCAATGAAAATTAAAGATCAAACTAGGAAGCTAGACGCAGGCTATACTTGAGTATGGCAAGGCGAAGCTGACGTGGTTTGAAGAGATTTTCGAAGAGTATAAATCGAAGATTGCCTTCACTTAAATTATTCGGAGAAAAAAGAAAAAGTGAGAAAATTTCTCACTTTAGTCAAGATAATGAATCAAATTCTTTTCTGTAAGAATATCTGAGTAAGTAAAGGACTCAACATAAACATTAGCTTGTTTATCTCCTTCAACGTTCCCAAATTCCACGATAAATAGGGATGGATAAACTTCAATTAGCTTACCCAATCTATTTTTTTGGCGCTTACGCCCATTTTCCAAGGTCATTTCGATTACATGACCCTCATGCGCCTTGATTTCCTCTTTAATTTTTTTCATCTTAGCTACATCTGTAAATGCATCTGTCATCTTATTTCCTCCCTTTTTGATATACTTGAAAATTTATTGTATTCTTTTTGGAAAATTAATTCCACCGTTCCACGAGCTCCACTACGGTTTTTCTCGATAATAACTTCTACCTTATTATTTGGTATGCCTTCCTCTTCTTCACCACCACGCTCATAGTAGTCGTCGCGATAAAGAAAGGCTACGATATCAGCGTCCTGCTCAATAGACCCAGATTCACGAATATCAGACAAGACTGGCCTCTTGTCCTGACGTTGTTCTACACCACGAGATAGCTGACTCAGAGCAATTACGGGAACTTTCAGTTCCTTGGCTAGGATTTTCAACTGACGTGAAATTTCTGAAACTTCTTGTTGGCGGTTTTCTCGACCGGTTCCCGTGATAAGCTGCAAGTAATCTATCAAAATTAAACCAAGATTACCCGTTTCTTGAGCCAGTTTGCGTGAACGTGAACGAATTTCCGTAATCCGAATCCCTGGCGTATCATCGATATAGATACTTGCATTCGCTAGATTCCCTTGAGCAATGGTATACTTTTGCCATTCCTCATCGGTCAATTGACCCGTACGGATAGAATGCGATTCTACCAACCCTTCTGCCGCAAGCATACGATCCACTAGACTTTCCGCACCCATTTCGAGCGAAAAGATAGCAACCGTTTTGTCCAACTTGGTCCCAATATTCTGAGCAATGTTCAAGGCAAAGGCTGTCTTACCAACCGCTGGACGAGCTGCTAGAATAATCAACTCCTCCTCGTGCAGACCAGTTGTCATATGATCCAAATCACGGTAGCCCGTCGCAATACCTGTAATATCGGTCGTTTGCTGCGAGCGAGCTTCCAGATTTCCAAAGTTGACGTTCAACACATCTCGAATATTCTTAAACCCGCTTCGATTGGCATTTTCACTGACATCAATCAGACCTTTTTCTGCCTGAGCAATGATTTCATCAGCTGGTTGAGAAGCCTCGTAAGCTTGATTGACAGACTCTGTCAACTTTGCGATTAATCGCCGTAACATAGCTTTTTCTGCAACAATCTTAGCATAGTACTCCGCATTGGCAGAAGTTGGCACAGAATTGACAATCTCAACCAGGTAAGACAAGCCACCAATATTCTGTAAGTCACCTTGATTATCAAGAATAGTACGAACCGTTGTTGCATCTATAGCATCGCCACGGTCCGATAAATCAACCATGGCTTGGAAAATCAAACGATGGGCATACTTAAAAAAGTCTCGAGACTCAATGTATTCTCGCACAAAAACAAGCTTACTCTCATCAATAAAGATAGCCCCCAAAACGGATTGCTCAGCTAAGATATCTTGAGGTTGTACTCGTAACTCTTCTACTTCTGCCATCAGACTTCCCTTCCTTTTACAATCTTGTCAAGAAGGTGTAAATTTATCCTTCTTTCACACGAAGATTGATGACACTTGTGATATCTTGATAGATTTTCACTGGTACATCAATCAAACCAACTGCTCGAATCGGAGCTTGTACTTGGATATGACGTTTATCAATCTTAATTCCAAATTGCTTTTGCAATTCTTCTGCGATTTTCTTATTGGTAATAGAACCAAAAGTACGGCCATCTGGACCAACTTTTTCAACAAATTCTACAACAGTTTCTTCTGCTTCAAGTTGGGCTTTAATTGCTTTTGCTTCTGCAATCATCTCAGCGTGAGCTTTTTCTTCAGATTTCTGTTTACCACGAAGCTCACCTACCGCTTGAGCAGTCGCTTCTTTGGCTAGATTCTTTTTGATAAGAAAGTTTTGCGCATACCCTGTTGGTACTTCCTTAATTTCGCCTTTTTTACCTTTTCCTTTAACATCTGCTAAAAAGATTACTTTCATTCTTCTTTCTCCTTTTCCTTTATTTCATTTAATACAATTTCTGTCAGTTTTTCACCTGCTTCTGACAAGGTTAAATCCTTAATTTGAGCTGCAGCTAAATTAAAGTGGCCTCCACCGCCTAACTCTTCCATAATCCGTTGTACATTTAGTTTACTACGACTTCGAGCTGAGATAGAGATAAAGCCTTGTGTATTCTTCGCAAGAACAAAACTCGCTTCAATACCTGACATAGCTAACATGGCATCTGCTGCCTTACTAATAACAACCGTATCATAGCATTTCGAGTCCTGAGCCTCTGCTATCAATACATCTGAACCTAATTTACGCCCCTGTAAAATAAGTTCATTGACCTCACGATATTCTTCAAAATCTGTCGCAGCTATTTCTTGGATAGCAATACTATCACTTCCTCTCGTTCTGAGATAGCTAGCAACATCAAATGTCCGACTAGTCACTCGTGAGGTGAAATTTTTAGTATCCAGCATCATACCAGCCATCAAAACACTGGCCTGCATACGACTCAGACGATTTTTCTTAGAATTCTGGAACTGAATCAATTCCGTTACCAACTCACTGGCACTGCTTGCACCACTTTCGATATAAGTGATAACTGCATTATCAGGAAAATCCTGATCCCTTCTGTGGTGGTCAATAACGATGGTCTGTGTAAACAAATCATAAAATTCTTTCGATAAAGTTAAAGCTGTCTTTGAATGGTCTACAAGAATCAACAAAGAACGATTGGTCACCATCCCCATTGCCTCCTTGACAGACAACAACTTCGTAACTCCTTCTTTTTCTAAGAATGAAACAGCTCGTTCAATATCAGGAGACATTTGATCTTCATCATAAAGAGCATAGCTATTTTCAGTTACATTACTAGCAAACAACTGCATACCTACAGCAGATCCCAAAGCATCCATATCTAGATTTTTGTGACCAACTACAAAAACCTGATCTACACTCCGAATCTTATCTGAAATAGCTGTCATCATAGCACGCGTACGAGTCCGTGTACGCTTGATTGAGGCAGCAGACCCACCACCAAAATAAACTGGATTTTTCGTTTCGTCATTCTCCTTGACAACCACCTGGTCGCCACCACGTACTTCAGCCAAGTTCAAGTTGAGTAATGCAACTTTCCCTATCTCATCATGATTTCCATCACCATAAGAAAAACCCATACTTAAGGTCAATGGCAACTGTCTCTGTTTCGCCTCTTCTCTGAAAGCATCGATAACAGAAAATTTATCATTCATTAGTCCCTCAAGTACTGTATAGTCCGTAAACAGATAAAAACGATCCATACTCACTCGACGGGAGAACATGGCATATTTCCCAGCAAATTCTGAAACAAAATTAGCTACAAAACTGTTAATATGACTGATATCAGACTCTGATGTTTCATCCTCTAAATCATCGTAGTTGTCAACGGAAACGATCCCAATCACAGGTCGACTCGTTGCTAACTCAACAGTCGCTTCGTATTCTCCAGACACATCAAAGAAATAAAGAACTCCAGATACCTTGTCCATATGAACCGAATAACGAGTCTCACCCAAGGTGGCATAAGAACCTGGATTCCCCACAGAAGCCTTGATAATTGTTTGAATTAATGCCACATCAATTTCGCCCACTTCATTAGTCAAGATCAATTCAGCATAAGGATTAAACCACTCAACTTCACCAGATGATAAGTCTAATTTAATAACTCCAACAGGCATCTGTTCTAACAAGGTTGTCAAACTATCTTCAGCTTGGTGGTTTACATACTGAATTTGTTCTACTTCACTCCTTGAGTAGTACT
Source organism: Streptococcus mitis (assembly GCF_003944325.1). Classification (GTDB taxonomy): domain Bacteria; phylum Bacillota; class Bacilli; order Lactobacillales; family Streptococcaceae; genus Streptococcus; species Streptococcus mitis_CW. The sequence goes on from NZ_RJPX01000002.1 coordinate 82,198, forward strand.
CTCTTTGATGAATGAATAATAAAATATATGAACCCAAAATAAGTAGCAAAAGAAATAGCGTTACCAGTGTATTCGTTACAAAAACAAGTTGCACAGATAGCACTCCGAACGCCACTATTCCTAACATTAAGGGGAAAATAGGACTTACATAAAATTTTTTCATTCCAAACCTCTTGGCACCCATTATACCATAATAACCACCAAAAAGCGACTTTTTAAAAGTGTAATCAGTAATTCTATCAATTATAAGAAAAAGGAGGTTTACAAATCAGTAAACCTACCTTTACACATGTTCTAATTAAGATTCTTTAACCTCTAACAGACCAATTTCTCCATCCTCACGACGATAAATCACATTGGTTGTTTGATCTTCAACATCCACATAGATAAAGAAATCATGTCCCAACAAATCCATCTGTAGAATAGCTTCTTCCAAATCCATTGGTTTTAAATCAATTTGTTTTGAACGAACAACTCTAGACTGGACAACATTTGGATCTTCCACCAAAGCATCTGTAAATAATTGACTAGTTGCTACCTTGTTTTTATTTTTACGCTCGATTTTTGTTTTATTTTTACGAATCTGACGTTCAATTTTATCGGTTACAAGGTCAATTGAACCATACATATCTTGAGACACATCTTCTGCACGAAGAGTAATAGAGCCAAGCGGAATCGTCACTTCCACTTTAGCAGTTTTTTCACGATACACCTTCAAGTTAACTCGAGCATCCAACTCTTGCTCAGCTTGAAAATACTTTTCGATCTTTTCGAGTTTAGAAACTACATAATCACGAATTGCTTCTGTTACTTCTAGGTTTTCACCACGGATACTATATTTAATCATATGAGTACCTTCTTTCTAAACATTTTTGTTTTTCTGATTTCATTATAACGCTTTCATTTTGTTTTTGCAAATTTTTTCCTCATCTTACAAGGGAAAATGTTTTTACATCCTCTGCACCTGCCTCTTCCAGCAGTTTCTTCACACGATTTATAGTTGTTCCCGTAGTGTAAATATCATCTATAAGTAGTATTTTTTTAGGAATAGTAACTCCACTTTTAATAAAGAAAGGAAGTTCTGTTGCCAAGCGTTCTGAACGACTTTTAGAAGAACTAGCACTCTCTTCTCTTTTATCTAATAAATCCAGATACTTGAAACCTGCTGCTTCAACTAAACCTTCAACCTGATTAAATCCTCTGTCAGCATATCTCTCCTTACTTAATGGAATGACTACAAATTGATACTCTTTGTACTTTTTCAACTCCTCACTTAAAAATGAAGAAAAAACTTTTCTTAAAAGGAAGTCCCCATCAAACTTATATCGACTGAAAAAATCTTTCATAGCTTGATTGTAAGTGAAAATCGCTCTATGGTAGACCTTAACTCCTTCTTTACACCAAAATTGACAATCTTGACACTTTGTTGACAGTCCTATTTTCATACAGTTTGGACAGTGCTCTTCTCCAATTCTCTCAAAAGTAGAATCACAGTCTGAACAAAGACAAGAGTCATCATTCCTCAAAAGCAAGAGACTACTAAAAGTTAAAACAGTCTTCATAGTCTGCCCACATAACAAACACTTCATAAGCCTGCCTCCTTGTTCATCTGCTGAATTTCCTTAATTGCCTTCTTGATTGAAGCATTTAACCCGTCATGAAAGAAAATCAAATCTCCTGTCGGTCTATCCATGCTTCGTCCAACTCGTCCACCAATCTGAATCAAACTAGACTTGGTAAACAGACGATGGTTGGCCTCTACTACAAAAACATCCACACAAGGGAAGGTAACTCCTCGTTCCAAGATTGTCGTACTGATAAGTATTGTCAGTTCTCCATCTCGAAAAGCTTGCACTTGCTCTAATCGATTTTCTGTTACAGAAGACACAAATCCGATTTTCTCATTTGGAAATTGCTCCTGTAAGATTTCTTTTAGCTGCTCCCCTTTCTTAATTTCTGATGCAAAAATGAGTAACGGATAAGCTGTCTTTCTCTGTTTCTCAATATAAGACTTTAACTTTGGTGACAAACGATTCTTATCCAAATAGCGATTAAAATCCGATAACCAAACTGGTTTAGGAATAATCAAAGGATTCCCATGAAATCGTCTAGGCAAGCTCAATCGTTTTAATTCTCCTATGCGAACCTTCTTATCTAACTCATCTGTCGAAGTCGCCGTTAAAAAGATTCTCAACCCATTCTCCTTTACACTATTCTTGACAGCATGGTAAAGCGTAGGATTGTCAACATAAGGAAAGGCATCTACTTCATCCACTATCAGCAAATCAAAAGCTTGATAAAATTTCAATAACTGATGAGTTGTCGCAACAACTAATGGTGTTCGGAAGTACGGTTCTGATTCTCCGTGTAGCAGGGATATCTTACAAGCAAAATCATCTTGCAGGCGCTTGTATAGCTCCAAACAAACATCTATGCGAGGACTGGCCAAACATACTGCACCTCCCGCATTGATCACCTTAGCTACAACTTGATAAATCATTTCTGTCTTTCCTGCTCCTGTTACCGCATGAACCAAGGTTGGTTCTTGCTTATCTACTGCTTGAATCAGTCCCTCTGACACCTTCTCTTGAAAAGGAGTTAATTGACCACGCCATTTAAGAATATCTTGCTTCGGAAAATCCTCCTGTGGGAAATAGTATAAAGATTGATCACTCCTAACTCGCTTCATAATTAAGCACTCCCGACAATAGTAAGCACCGATAGGTAAATACCATTCTTCTAGAATAGTACTATTACAACGTTGACAGAAAAATTTCCCCTTCTCCTTTCTCATTGCTGGAAGTTTCTCTGCCAACTGACGTTCTTCTTCAGTTAATTCATTCTCAGTAAACAAACGACCGATATAACTTGGATTTACTTTCATACTTCTTTATTCGTAAAAGCCTAGCACTTTAGATGATTTTTTAGTACAATTAAATCATGGAATTTAGAACAATTAAAGAGGACGGACAAGTCCAAGAAGAAATCAAAAAATCCCGCTTTATCTGTCATGCCAAGCGTGTTTATAGCAAAGAAGAGGCTCGTGACTTCATCACTGCCATCAAAAAAGAACACTACAAAGCTACTCATAACTGCTCTGCATTTATTATTGGGGAACGTAGTGAGATTAAACGTACAAGTGATGATGGTGAGCCCAGTGGTACTGCTGGAGTTCCCATGCTTGGGGTGCTAGAAAATCACAATCTTACTAATGTCTGTGTGGTAGTGACACGCTACTTTGGTGGCATTAAGCTAGGCGCTGGCGGATTGATTCGTGCATACGCCGGCAGTGTGGCCTTAGCTGTCAAAGAAATTGGCATCATTGAAATAAAGGAACAGGCTGGCATTGCTATTCAAATGTCCTACGCTCAGTACCAAGAGTACAGTAACTTCCTTAAAGAACATAATCTCATGGAGCTGGATACAAATTTTACCGATCAAGTCGATACGATGATTTATGTTGATAAAGAAGAAAAAGAAAATATTAAAGCTACACTTGTAGAGTTTTTTAATGGAAAAGTCACTTTAACTGATCAAGGTTTACGAGAAGTTGAAGTTCCTGTAAACTTAGTGTAAATAATAGATAATACAGTGTTTCACTGACATTCTCACCGCTACTTTAATTAGCAAAATAAAAAGATATTTGCCAAGATCTACTATAAAATGAAGCAATTCAAAAAGAAAAATGATAGCGTTCTCCCTTACATCTATTTACTAAAATTAGATTATCAGAATCGCTTGAAAATTAATGGCTTAGACCTATGATATAAAAAAATCCTATCGCTTCGATAGGATTTCTATATTTTACAAATGGTATAGATAGCGTTATACTAGAGATATCTTATACAAAGAGGTATTCATATGTCTATTTATAACAATATTACTGAATTAATCGGTCAAACTCCGATTGTTAAACTCAACAACATCGTGCCAGAAGGTGCCGCGGATGTCTATGTAAAGCTTGAAGCATTTAACCCTGGTTCATCTGTAAAAGACCGTATTGCTCTTAGCATGATTGAAAAAGCTGAACAAGACGGTATTCTAAAACCGGGTGCTACTATTGTTGAAGCAACAAGTGGAAACACTGGTATTGGACTTTCATGGGTAGGTGCTGCTAAAGGGTATAAAGTTGTCATCGTTATGCCTGAAACTATGAGTGTGGAACGACGTAAGATTATCCAAGCCTATGGTGCTGAACTCGTACTTACTCCTGGTAGCGAAGGAATGAAAGGTGCTATCGCAAAAGCCCAAGAAATCGCTGCTGAACGCGATGGTTTCCTTCCTCTTCAATTTGACAATCCAGCTAATCCAGAAGTACACGAAAGAACAACAGGAGCTGAAATACTAGCTGCTTTCGGTAAAAATGGATTAGACGCCTTTGTTGCTGGAGTTGGTACTGGTGGAACAATTTCTGGTGTTTCTCATGCACTCAAATCAGCAAATTCTAACATTCAAGTTTTTGCAGTAGAGGCAGATGAATCTGCTATTCTATCTGGTGAAAAACCTGGACCACACAAAATTCAAGGTATCTCAGCTGGATTTATTCCTGATACACTAGATACAAAAGCTTATGATGGTATCGTTCGTGTAACATCAGACGATGCTCTAGCACTCGGCCGTGAAATTGGTGGAAAAGAAGGTTTCCTTGTAGGGATTTCTTCAGCTGCAGCTATCTATGGAGCAATTGAAGTTGCTAAGAAATTAGGTACAGGTAAGAAAGTCCTTGCTCTTGCACCAGATAACGGTGAACGTTATCTCTCTACAGCACTCTATGAATTTGAAGTGTAGTCTCCTAAATGCACTTGGCCCTTATTATAGGGCTTTTTATTTATACCTTGAAAAATCGACTGCAGATAAAAGGCTTTGGGCAGATAAAGGCTTGTTTGGGTTACAAGAGATGTAAACTGAGATGTAAGCGTCAAGTGAGAATTGACATAGGATTGGTACTTATGGCCAACAACCTCCTAAAATACAATAAGAGAACGACTCAAAATTAAAAAGCTAGAGTTCCGCAATTGGAAATCTCTAGCTTTTTTGTGGCTGAGAACTATTTTGTCCCAGGCTCTTCTATGATTAGTTATTCAAGGCTGCTGCCATTGTAGCTGCAACTTCAGCTTCGAAGTCATTTGCAGCTTTCTCAATACCTTCACCAACTTCAAAGCGAGCGAACTCAACTACTGAAGCGTTAACTGATTCAAGGTATGCTTCAACTGTCTTGCTGTCATCCATGATGTAGACTTGTGCAAGAAGTGTGTAAGCTTGGTCAACTTTAGTATTGTCAAGCATGAAGCGATCCATTTTACCTGGGATAATTTTGTCCCAGATTTTTTCTGGTTTGCCTTCTGCAGCCAATTCAGCTTTGATGTCAGCTTCAGCTTGGGCGATCACTTCATCAGTCAATTGTGCTTTTGATCCATACTTCAAGTGTGGAAGAGCTGGTTTGTTAACCATTGCACGGCTTTCGTTATCTTGGTCGATTACGTGGTTCAATTGTGCCAACTCATCTTTAACGAATTGCTCATCCAATTCTTTGTAAGAAAGAACTGTTGGTTTCATCGCTGCGATGTGCATTGACAATTGTTTAGCAAGAGCTTCGTCTCCACCTTCAACAACTGAAATAACACCGATACGTCCACCGTTATGTTGGTATGCTCCAAAGTGTTGTGCGTCTGTTTTTTCAATCAATGCAAAGCGACGGAATGAGATTTTTTCTCCGATAGTTGCTGTTGCAGATACGTATGCAGCTTCAAGAGTTTCTCCTGAAGGCATTGTCAAAGCAAGAGCTTCTTCATTGTTAGCAGGTTTTCCTTCTGCAATGACTTTAGCTGTAGTATTTACCAATTCAACGAATTGAGCGTTTTTCGCAACGAAGTCAGTTTCAGCGTTTACTTCAATAACTGCTGCAACATTACCGTTAACATAAACACCAGTCAAACCTTCTGCAGCAACACGATCAGCTTTCTTAGCTGCCTTAGCCATACCTTTTTCACGAAGCAATTCAATCGCTTTTTCGATGTCACCGTCTGTTTCTACAAGCGCTTTTTTAGCGTCCATAACACCGGCACCAGATTTTTCACGCAACTCTTTTACAAGTTTAGCTGTAATTTCTGCCATTTTGATTCTCCTATATTTTTTAAAAATAGGAGAGCCGGGCTAAGCCCCGCCCTCCTAGGTAATTACTATTTGTATAAATTAAGCGTTGTCGCCTTCTACAACTTCAACGATTTCTTCGATTGAATCTGCTTGAGCTTCTGAAGCTGCAAATTCTGCTTCAACTGCTGCTGCATCTTCACCTTGACGTCCTTCGATGATAGCGTCAGCCAATTTAGCTGTAATCAATTTAACAGCGCGGATAGCGTCATCGTTAGCTGGGATGATTACATCGATATCATCTGGATCAGTGTTTGTGTCCACCATCGCTACAACTGGGATTCCCAATTTTTTAGCTTCTTTAACAGCGATTTGCTCTTTATGTGGGTCAACTACGTACATAACATCTGGGATACGAGGCATATCTTCGATACCACCCAAGAATTTTTCAAGACGTGCACGTTGTTTGTTAAGAAGTGCAACTTCTTTCTTAGGAAGAACTTCGAAAGTTCCATCTTCTTCCATACGTTTGATCTCTTTCAAACGAGCGATACGTTTTTGGATTGTTCCCCAGTTTGTAAGAGTTCCACCCAACCAACGGTGGTTGATGAAGTATTGACCTGAACGTACTGCTTCTTCAGCAACTGCATCAGCTGCTTGTTTCTTAGTACCAACGAACAATACAACTGCATCGTTAGCTGCTGCATCACGCATGAAGTCGTATGCTTGGTCAGCGTATTTTACAGTTTGTTGCAAGTCGATAACGTGGATTCCGTTACGCTCTGTAAAGATGTACTTAGCCATCTTAGGGTTCCAGCGACGAGTTTGGTGACCAAAGTGTACACCAGCCTCAAGAAGTTGTTTCATTGAAATTACTGCCATGAGTATTTCTCCTTTTTGTTTTTTTCCTCTTCTTGACTTCAACTCGCAAAACGACCCAAGGGCAACTGCTTCACAATTCATCAAGAATGAGTATTATCGTTCACACGACATTTTTCATTTTACCATACTTTTCCAATATTTTCAAGCTATTTTAGTAGATTTTTAAAGTAGGTAACTTCTCAAAGTAACTTCCACTTTGCTAGCCGAAGTGGAAATTAGTCTAAAACGGATTTTTATGGTGGAATTAAGTATGAGACGTTTGAGTTAGAAATGAGGCTCACTATGACAAAACATAAACACCTTACCCTTTCAGACCGTAATGATATCCAACTGGGCTTAGAGCGCGGTGAAACCTTCAAAGCTATTGGACAATCCATTCTAAAAGACCCGACCACTGTCTCCAAAGAAGTCAAACGAAACAGACAAGTCCGAGAGTCTACATGCCATAACCTTCCTTGCCCTTTACTCGACAAAGCTCCCTTTGTCTGTAATGGTTGCCCTAAAAGAAGACAGAATTGTGGCTATAAGAAGATTTTCTACCTCGCTAAACAAGCTCAAAAACAATACGAACAAACTCTTGTCGAGTCTCGTGAAGGGACTCCCCTCAATTCCAAGACCTTCTGGGACATGGACAAAGTCATTTCTGATGGTGTTAAAAAAGGACAACACATCTATCATATCCTCAAAACTCACAACCTCGATGTTAGCTCCTCAACCGTCTATCGTCACATCCGAAAAGGGTACCTGTCTATCCCTCCTATTGACCTAGCCAGAGCCGTTAAATTCAAAGAAAGACGGAAAAGTAAGCTACCTTCCATCCCTAAAGAAGCTAAAAAAGGACGTTCCTATGAGGATTTCCAAAACTATTTAGCCCTTAAGCAACTAGACTCTTGGCTAGAAATGGATACAGTTCTGGGGAGGATGGGAGGTAAAGTCCTACTCACCTTCAATCTATCTTTCTGTAACTTTATCTTCGCTAGACTTCTGGATAATAAAACTGCCCTTGAGGTTACCAAACACCTCTATGACATCAAAAACACTCTTCACCAAGCGAACAAAGATTTCTTCCAACTCTTCCCTGTCATTCTTACCGATAATGGTGGAGAGTTTGCCAGGGTTGATGATATCGAAATGGATGTGCGAGGAGAGAGTAAACTCTTCTTTTGTGACCCTAATCGCTCTGACCAGAAAGGGAGAATTGAGAAAAATCACACGCTGATTCGTGACATTCTACCTAAGGGAACTTCTTTTGACAACTTAACTCAAGAGGACATCAATCTCATCTGCTCTCATGTCAACAGTGTCAAACGTGCTGCTTTGAATGGAAAGTCAGCCTATGAGCTCTTTGCCTTTACCTATGGAGAAGAGATTCCTAAGCTTCTCGGCATTTCTAAAATACCTGCAGAAGACGTCTGCCAGTCGTCTAAATTACTCCAACATAAATTCTAAAAACTAACCTTTAACCGCATTCAAACGTCTCACACTAACTTCCACCATAGCGGAACTTAATCTGAAACGCTTTCAGATGAGAGGATTTTGTGCGCTCTTTTTTTCGATTCTTTTTGGTTACAAAAGCAATAAAATCAAGCATTAGTAAAACCAGTGGAACTTACCCTGACACGGATTTCCACTGGTTTTTAGAATTTTTATCAGACTAACTTCCACTTGGATTAGCAGTGGAACTTAGTTTGGGAATTTACCGATTTTTAAAGTAGCTTCACTATACACAACACAAAAGAGACTCACATCTAGCCTCTTCGTTTCATTCATTAGTTTGGATAGATATATGTTACAAAACCTTCTGAAGTCGTAGTAGGATTGAACCATCCACGTTTATTTCCGATTGTACGGTTTCCACCATAGTTTGATTCAGAGACCTGGATACTTGTTGATGATGAAACCGCTGTAACCACGGCTACGTGTCCATATCCACCATCATTCCAACATGCAATAGCACCAACTTGAGGTGTAGATCCTGTACGGAATCCTGCTGCAGCTGCACTTGTAGCCCACTGTGCTCCATTACCCCAGTAGTCTCCAGCCCAAGGTGCCAATGTCTTAGCTCCCCATGTACACTCACCAGTTGGATAACTTGACGCATTTGTGCTATATGTTGGATGATGTTTCACTAGTGCAGGAGTGTAGCTTGAAGATGATTCAGAGACTGCTTGAACTTCTGCTGTAAAGGTTGTATTTCCAGAAGCAACAACTGTTTGTTCTTGACTTGCTTGTTTAGATTTATAAGCAGCTTCTGCTTCTGCAGCTGCTTTAGCTTCTGCTTCCGCTGCAGCTTTTTTCTCAAGTAAACTTGCTTTTTCATCCTCTGCTGTAGCCTTTTCAGCAGCAAGATTCAATTCTGCAGCTTTCAATTCTGCTTGTTTTGTAGTTAATGTTTGAGCATCATCAGCTAATTTTTGTTGATTTGCAATAACTGTATTGATTGCATCATTATTTGCTACTTGTTTTTCAGAAATAGCTTTTTTATCTGCTTTCTGTTGTTCCAACATCTTATTGTTTGCAGATACGATTTCGCTCATTGCAGCAACACGTGAAATAGCTTCTGTAATTGATTTCGAGTTTACAATCGTATTTATGTAACTTGTTGCAGCTCCATTTGTTTGAGCACTACGAGCTTGTTTTTGCAATGAATCATTACGAGATACAATATTCTTAGAAAGTTCTGTAATTTCACCCTCAAGCTTTTTAGATTCAGCTTGTAGTCTATCATTTTCAGATTGCAAGTTTGATTGCTCTGTTTGAATAGCAGATACTTGCTCCTGAATTTGATCAACTTGTTTTTGAGCTTCTTGTTGTTGTGCTGTTAAATTACTAATTTTATTATCTTGAGCAGCAATTTTGTCATCAGTAGTTTCTGCATGCGCGGTTGTTAAAACAGCAACTTGAGAAACCATTACTGTACTTAGTAAAAGTGACGCTAAGATTTTTTTCTTCATATTACGTAGGTACTCCTTCTATTTAAGACAATACTAGTATACCAAAAAAAGACATAATAAATATTACGCCTTTATTACATTTGTATTTCTTTCTCATAGATAAAATTTTTCAAAAATAAACTGAAAAACAATCATCCATATAAGATTTAAAGTCATTGATGGTACTAAACTATAGACTATGAACAAAGACATACTATCCACAGTTAGACCTACCACTATTGCAAGTATATATACCCCCATCTCAAATAGAAAAGTCATGACAATAATTGCCAACATTCTCGTCCAACGATTCAATAAAATAACACTATTAAATTTATGGAGAAATACCCCCAACAAGACGAATAACAAAGTCGCAATCCCTATCAAGTGGAAAAAGTAAATGTCATAGACCAAACCCACTAGAAAACAATAGGCTAAATAGAGATACTCTGATACTTCTATCGTCTCAAATAAGAGAAATAGAAAAAGAAAATGACTAGCCAACTGTACATGGGGGAAAAATGAGCCCAGAAGTTGACTAATATGGGCATCAATTAGAACAAAGAAAGGAAGCAATAAAAACACTCCAACCCGCTTCAACTGTCTCATTATGAATTCCCCACTAATTCTATCACATCTACATTATGAGTATCTGCACTCAATTTAACAGTCACTTCTCGTGTCAAATAGTCCGTACTATGCGTTGTGGCAACCACTTCACCAACAGGAATATCCGCAACATTAAAGTTTCCTAATCCACCAGTGGTCACCTTATCTCCTGCACTAATCTCACTATTACTATTTAATTGGCTAATTTTAAGAACTTCATTTTCCTTGTCATAGCCAACAATAATTCCATAAATTGTAGTAGAACCATGTTGAATTTTAACAGAAATCTTATCAGCATTTTCCGTATTTGTCAGAAGGTTGATCATAGTAGAGTTCTCCTCTACTTTTGAAACGCTCCCAATCAAACCACCATTTGCAATAGCTAACATGTTCTCAGAAGCCCCTTTTGATTTACCTGCATCCAGGGTCAATTCCTGCTTCCAAGATACTGGAGAACGCATAATAACATCTGCTGCTAAAGTCTTTGTAGCTTGCAACTTGGACTTCATATCAAGCAATTGGCGCAATTGTTCATTTTCTGTCTTTAAACTTTCCGCCTCATTTGATTTAACTTCTAATTGGTAAATCTGTTTCTTCAAACTTTCATTTTCATTATATGTTCGTGTCAAATGAGCCAAGTCTGATTTGACAGAATCAAACCATTGAAAAGGTTTTTGTACAACCCTATCAACCAATGAGATTCCATCTCCTAATTTTGTCACAATTGTACTTGAATAAGTCGTCGCTAAGAGAGCTGACACAAGAAGAACAGTGACAAAAACAATAATGACATATTTTGATTTTTTAAAACGGTTCATATCCCTACCTTTATATCAAAAACTACCACAGTAACTTTTACTCAATTCCTGAAAGCTACTAAGATTTTAAGAAAAATAAGCAACAACCAAGTACGAGAACAACAAGAATAGTCAGCGTATCCTTTCGAGTCCATTCCAATTGTCGGTATTGACTTCTGCCTTTTCCACCCTGATAACCACGCGCTTCCATGGCGATAGCCAAGGAATCTGCACGTTTTAAACTTGTCGCAAAAAGAGGAATCAAAATGGGAATCATAGCCTTCACCTTTTGAACAATACTTCCTTCACCAAAATCCACCCCACGCGCTTTCTGTGCATTCATAATCCGCGTCGTATCATCCATTAAGGTCGGAACAAAACGCAAACTCATAGATAGCATTAAACCAATTTCATGAACTGGAACTTTCACACGCTTTAAAGGCGCTAACAAAGCTTCGACAGCTGATGCCAAACTTAAGGGCATGGTCGTTAAGGTTAACAAAGTTGAAAAGAAAATAATCAATACAAAGCGACAAAAAATAATTCCAGCTTGTTGCAAAGCATAATCTGTGATTCTCACAAACGAAAACTCAAATAAAACATTCCCATTAGAAATGAAAAACAGTTGAAAAATGGTTGTGAAGGCAATCAAGAAAAACATAGACTTCAAACCCTGAATAAAAAATGAAAGAGATACTCCTGACAAGGCAATAAATATCCCTGTCGCTATAAAAAGAATTAGATTCGTCAAGGGATTATTAGCCCAAAAAACGATTAAAATCAGTAGCATCATAGCAAGCAATTTGCTACGTGGATCCAATCGGTGAACAATCGAATCTCCTGGGATATAACGCCCCAAAATCATACTATCCATTTAGCGACTCCTTGAATTCCTCTATCTTAATCGGTAATCGTTTAAATGACACGCCTCTATCAGCCAATCGTTTACAAAAGGCTGTAATTTTAGGTACTCCCAACTGCACTTCTTCCATAAAGACAACATCTTGAAAGACATCACTCGGTTTCCCCCCCTTAACTAAGCGTCCCTTTTCCATTACATAGACTTGATTCGCATATTCAGCCACATCATCCATCAAATGCGTTACTAAAACAATCGTCATCCCTGACTGGTGGAGTTTTTTGAACAGGGTCATCAACTCTTTTCTCCCTAGAGGATCTAGGCCTGCTGTGGGCTCATCTAAGACTAATATTGCTGGCTCCATGGCAAGTATGCCTGCAATGGCGACACGTCTCATTTGTCCACCTGACAGCTCAAACGGACTGCGATCAAAAAGTGATTCCTCAATTCCAACCAAAGCCAGTTTCTCACGCGCAATCTTCTCCGCATCTTCTTCAGAAACTCCAAAATTTTGCGGTCCAAAAGCAACGTCTTTCAAAACCGTTTCTTCAAAAATCTGATTTTCGGCAAACTGAAATACCAAGCCAACCTGTTTTCTAATTTGACGAATATCTTTATTTTTAGAAGTCGAGGTGATTAAAGTATCAAAAACTCGCACACTCCCTTGACTTGGTACCAATAAACCATTTAAGAGTTGTAAAATAGTTGATTTACCGCTACCTGTGTGGCCAATTAAAGCCGTATAAGAACCATCTTCAATCGTCAAAGAAACATCCAACAAAGCCGTTGAAGCTAAGGGAGTACCTTCTTGATATGTAAAACTCACATTTTCTAGAGCAATTCCCATAGCTTATCCTCTAGCTCACTTTCTGTCAAATAATTTTCAGGCAAATCATAGCCATTCTTGCTTAAAGAATTTTTTAATTGATTGGAAAAAGGAGCGTCTAATCCAATTTGATCTAAATCATTTCGAGAGAAAAGTTCCCTTGGACTACTAGTTGATTCAATTTCCCCTCTTTTCATGACCAATACGCGATCACTCATGGCAACTTCTTCCAAATCATGTGTAATGGAAATGACCGTCATATCATAGTCTTTTCGAATTCCTTTTACTGTCTCAATAAGTTCTCTACGACCCTCAGGATCTAACATACTCGTTGCTTCATCTAAGATTAAAATAGCTGGTCTTAGGGCTACAACACCTGCAATGGCCACACGTTGCTTTTGTCCACCTGATAGACGCGCCGGCTCTCTCTTTTTAAAGTCCAACATGCCAACCAAATCCAGAGCTTCTTCCACTCTCTTTTTCATTTCTTGACGAGAAAGTCCCTGATTTTCCAGACCAAAGGCTACATCATCTTCAACAGTCGCTCCAACAAATTGATTGTCTGGATTTTGAAAAACCATACCGATTTGACGACGTATATTCCAAATATTTTCCTCAGTCAAACGTTGGCCATCTATTACAATCTCTCCAGATTCCGCTTCCAATAAGCCATCAATTAACCGGACAGTCGTTGATTTACCACTACCATTATGCCCTACAATCGAAAGCCATTCTCCACGTTTTACGTGAAACGTAATATCCTTCACATCGTAGTATTTCTGATTTTCTTTATAACGAAAAGAAAGATTTTTTACATCAATTATTGATTTCATTTCGAACCAAATGTCCCTTTAAATACATAGGCACTACCCTTGAAATAATCATAGCCAGAGTAGATAGTGAAAAACAAAGCTACATAAAGTAGAACTTGACCAAGCAAAGTCCAATGTAATAGCAAGAAAATAATGGCAAACATCTGACTGAAAGTTTTAATTTTTCCAGGCATTGCTGCTGCTAAAACTTTCCCACCAGTTTCAACCAATAAAAGCCTTAAACCTGTCACAGCCAACTCACGACAGATGATTACTGCAACAATCCAAGCTGGAGCCATCCCTAGCTCAATCAACATAATAAAAGCCGACATAACTAGTAGCTTATCCGCCATTGGATCTGCAAATTTACCAAAATTACTAACCACATTCCATTTACGAGCTAAATATCCATCTAAATAGTCTGTAATACTGGCAATAGCAAAGATAATAGCTGCCACTATATGACTCTCTATCGAATTTCCTATCGTTAAAATAGAGATAAAAATAGGTATAAAGAGAATTCGACCTATTGTTAAAAGATTTGGAATTTGTTCTTTTTTCATTCGTTTTTCCTTAATTTTTAGTAAAGGTTACAGTGATTTGTCCAGTCTGAGCTGTTAATTTCGATAAATCAACAGTCTGATTATCTACTGTTAAAGCGACACCTTTGACAACACCTAACGTAATCATTACAGGATTTTTAATTGAAACGGTTGTTTCCGCACTTTTATTATCCGGTGATAAAGTCACACCACCCTCAAGATCACTTTCTGAAACACTAACCCAACTTCTAGCATCTGACACTGATAATTGCAATTTTGCAGTTTCCTTACTTGTTTTATAAGCGATTTCTACATAATTTCCTTCACCTGACACACTTATAGCCGATTCTATACTAGAAGAACTACTAGATGAGCTGCTGCTTGAAGATGGAGTCACAGAACTAGTCGTACTTGTTGCTTGGACTACACTATAACTAGACGCAGATGAAGCCTCCGGTTGAGTCTGGACATAATTCCAAACATAATAAGTCACAAAAATGACAATCGATAGTGCAAAGAGTACAAAATAAAATAAAGGTAAAAATGATGTCTTATTTTTCTTACTTGAACGTCTCCTACCTGTCAACTCGTCTTCATCAACATCTACTTCCTCATAAGTAATCATGCTCCTAGAATCGTAAGCATCCAAGATAATTCTCTCATCTAGCTCAACTGCCCAAGCATACTTTCGCAAAAAAGAACGAGTATAAAATGGACTAGGAAGTTGATCAAAATCATCAGCTTCCATTGCCTCCAACATATCCAACTGAATTTCTGTTTTTTTATGTAATTCTTCTAAAGTCAACCCTTGGTTGGTTCTAGCTAAACGTAAAACCTCACCAATTGTTTTTTTCCTCATACTTGTCATCCCTTCTTTCTAGTGTCTATTATGATAGGTTACTACGATGGGAATATTGTACAATCAACTATGTCACCATCATCTATTAAATGATGTCCAGCATCAAGGACATCCTCTAAAGTAATTTCCTGTAAAATCTTTGGCAAATCAAAAATTGTCTCACTACGTTCAAAAGCATCATATTGTGTTGCAATAAATTCAAGAGAGTTCATGCTACTGAAAAATTCTCCAAACATCTCTCTTTTTATAATATCTAAATGATCCTCTGTAATATCTAAATCCTTTGTGAAATTACGAATAGCCTTCCTAAACTGATGAGATAAAGCAACTGGCTCTTTTGTGTCCATTGTCAATATAACAAAATGAAAGCGACTTGTTACTTCAATTTCAAGAGATAAGGAAGCATCTATTTTACCTGATTCATATAACTTTTGAAAACGATCCGAAGTCCAACCAAACATCATTGCAAACAATAATTTTAATAAAATATGATGTCGATAGCAATCCGCCTCAGCAACTTCTCGATTACCTCTAATCCCAATCGCTAGTTTGGGAGAAGATACTTCCATTCTCATACTGTCTGTTGGCTTCACATCTTGTAAAAGCAACTTTTCTCTTGCTACTTCCTGAACATCTGAATCTTCCAGTTCTTTTCTTTCACAATAGTCCTGTACTTGCTCCACATCAAAATTACCAACTAAAAACAGAGACATATTTACAGGTTTGTAAAACCTTGTAAAGTTTTCTTGCAAATTAGTTAGATTGATTTGGGAAATGGACTCCTCACTTCCAACTATATCAGTTGCTAAAGGTGTGCCAGGATACAAATTCGCTAAAGTCGAAAAGAACAAACACGAATCTGGATCATCTTGATACATTTCTCGTTCTTGCTGAATAATATCCTGCTCTCTCAGAATGGAATCTTCAGTAAAATGTGCCGATGTTACCAATTCATCAAGTAAATCTAAATTCTCTAAGAGATAATCCGTCGATGAAAAAAGATAGTTTGTTTTTGTAAAGCTTGTAAAGGCATTGCTATCTGCACCTAGACTCGTAAAATCCGACATCAAATCGCTAGAATCTTCTCTCTCAAATAATTTATGTTCAAGAAAATGAGCAATTCCCGCAGGATATTGTTTTACATCTCCGTCAACTTCTGTGACAAGCATATCTACCGAACCAAACTGAACAGTGACACTCCCGTAAACCTCTTTAAATTCCTTTTTAGGTAACAGAGCAACTGTCAATCCATTTGCAAAACGAGTTCGATAAACCATTTCTTTTACAGCTGGATAGTATTTTTCTTCAAAAACAACCTTTGTCATTCTATTCCTTCCATAAAGTAAATTGCCTGTAGCTTCACATTATTAGCTGCTCTACAAATAGCATCTTTGTCAATTTGTTCGAGTTTTTCAATCCAACTTTTAAAGTCTGCTGAAGATTTTCCAAGTAAGGCATTTTGATAAGCACGTTCAATCAATGAACCTTGATTATCTTGAGAAAGCAACAAAGACCGACGAATCATTTCCTTGGTCTGCTCTAACTCAAGATCTGTAAAATAACCTTTTTTTATATCAAGCAGTTGATTATTCATCATTTTTCGAGCCTGATTCCGATTTTCTCGATCAATACCAGCATACATCCTCAAAAATCCACTAAATAAATCAAGCTGACTTGAAATGGTATAAGCTAATCCAGCATTTTCACGGACATTTGTAAAGAGTTTAGAGTGAGCAAATCCACCCAGTAAACCATTCATTACAATCATGGGTAAATGTTGCTCATCACCATATTCAGCAGAGCAATGATAGCCCAACTCTAAAATAGACTGTCCCACATTTTTCCGAACCATGCCTTCCTGAAGGATATTGGAATAAGGTTGACAATACTGAACCTTCACATTACCTTCTCGACCCAGAAAACCAAATGATTCTAATACATTTAGAATTTCAACCTCATTAAAATCACCTAGGAAAAAGAAATCTATTCGATCTTTGTCCAAAAATTCTTGGAAACAAGAATAAGAACTTTGTGGAGTTTCAGCTAAAATACGATTTCGTAAATCACTATACTCCAATTGGAGACATTCGTCATGAAAAAATAATTTATCTAATTCTTTATGTGAAAAATAAAAAGAATCATCCATATCAGCTGCTAAACTTGCTAGCAATTGCTTTTTCTCAATTTCAAATAAGGCTGGAGCAAATCCATTATCAACTACCACGGGTGAGAAAAGAGTCTCTTTTACTAGTTCAAAAACCTGAGAAGTTAGCACATTCTTCTTGCTTAAAAACTCATCACGAACATAAGTAAATGTCAATTCTACAATATGACTTTGCCCTCTTCTAAAACAATTGGTTGACATATCTGTACCGTATAGACTGGCCAAGTGTCTTCTCAAATCTTGAGAAGTGGGATACATCTGGTTAGCTGTTTCTAGCATACTCGCACTCAACATGCGACCTGCAATCGTATCAAGAGATAATGGAGCTGTAAAACGCACGGTAATTTTGTTCGTTTTAAACTTCTTTGATTGGATAAAATGTGTTGAAATTCCATGCACTAACTCCATGATTTACCTCCTTATATACAGACTTCTATTATATCACGAAAACCTGAAATTTTCTTGTTCCCTGTAACAGTTTTGAAATAAAAATCGCTTACATTTATCCCTGTTTCTATCACCATTTTTAGGAAAATATGGTATAATACCAAAGATTGAGGTGAATTATGGAATACAAATTATTTGAAGAATTTATTACCCTCCAAGCACTACTCAAAGAACTTGGAATTACACATAGCGGAGGAGCTATTAAATCATTTCTCTCTGAACATTCTGTTTACTTTAATGGGGAATTAGAGAATCGTCGTGGTAAAAAACTTCGTATTGGCGATAAAGTTGACATACCTGACATGAACATTGACATCTTATTGACACAACCTACTTCTGAAGAACAAGAGGAATACCAAGCTGATAAAGTTGAAAAAGAACGGATCGCTAAACTTGTAAAGGAGATGAATAAGGGAGTTAAAAAAGACAAATCGAAACCTACTTCAGCACCTAAAAACAAACAAGCTCCGCGATTCCCTGGTAGATAATCATGTGGCTACAAAACCTATCTCTCAAGACTTTTCGTAACTACAAAGAGACGAAAATAGACTTTAATCCTAAATTGAATGTCTTTTTAGGACGCAATGCACAAGGAAAAACAAATATGCTAGAGGCTATCTATTTTTTAGCCTTAACGCGTAGTCATCGAACTCGAACAGATAAAAATCTCATTCATTTTGATGAGGAACAACTTCATCTTTCAGGTCTTATTCAGAAAAAAACAGGATCCATTCCTCTCGAAATTGAACTAACACAAAAAGGACGTGTAACAAAAGTTAATCACTTAAAACAGGCACGACTTTCAGATTACGTAGGACACATGAATGTTGTCTTATTTGCTCCTGAAGATTTACAACTAATTAAAGGAGCACCTTCAGTTCGACGAAAATTTATTGATATGGAACTTGGACAAATTAAGCCAATCTATTTATCTGACTTAACCAATTATAACCACATCCTAAAACAAAGAAACACTTATCTAAAATCAGCTCAAAAAATAGATGAAACATTCCTTTCTGTGTTGGATGATCAACTAGTTGATTATGGATGTCGTGTAATGAATCACCGCTTAGATTTCATAAAAAAATTAGAATCATGTGGGCGTAAGAAACATTTTGAACTCTCTAATCAGATTGAAGAGTTGTCAATATCCTATCAACCTTCTGTCAATATAACTGACAAAGAAGACTTATCCGAATCTTTCAAATTTGCTTTAGAAAAAAGTAGGTCCAGAGATTTATTTAAAAAGAACACTGGTGTTGGTCCTCATCGGGATGACATT
The DNA here is from genome assembly GCF_003944325.1 of Streptococcus mitis. Taxonomy (GTDB): domain Bacteria; phylum Bacillota; class Bacilli; order Lactobacillales; family Streptococcaceae; genus Streptococcus; species Streptococcus mitis_CW. The sequence continues at coordinate 101,300 of NZ_RJPX01000002.1, forward strand.
TCTTTTTATATAAATAGAATGGATGCTAGTTTCGGAAGTCAAGGCCAACATCGTAGTCTCGTCCTGTCTATAAAATTAGCAGAAATCGAGCTAATGGAAAGTATTACTACAGAATCCCCGATATTACTGCTTGACGATGTTATGAGCGAACTTGACAACACTAGACAATTAAAATTATTAGAAACGATTTCTCATTCAATCCAAACCTTTATCACAACAACAAGCATAGATCATCTTCAAAATCTACCAAAAAATCTAAGTATTTTCACTATTCAAGACGGTAAAGTTATTGTAAATAAAACTTGACAATATTGTAAAAGAACTCCTATTTTTACGGGAGTTCTTTTTATTTCTTTTACATAGAATAATTTGGTGCCTCATTAGTAATTTGTACATCATGAGGATGACTTTCTTTCAAACCAGCACCAGACATTTCAATAAATTGAGCATTATCATGCAACTCTTTAAGGTTAGCTGCACCACAATAACCCATACCAGAACGAATACCACCAATCATTTGGAAGACGATATCAGCTGCCGCTCCTTTATAAGCAACACGACCTTCAATTCCTTCTGGAACAAGTTTATTTGCTTCATTGACAGAACCTTGGAAGTAACGATCGCTTGAACCTTTCTTCATTGCTGCAATTGATCCCATACCACGGTAAGTCTTGAATTTACGTCCTTGGAAGATTTCAGTTTCACCTGGAGCTTCATCAGTTCCAGCAAACATTGATCCAAGCATAACTGCATTTCCACCTGCAGCAAGGGCTTTTACAATATCTCCAGAATACTTGATTCCACCGTCAGCAATGATCGTTTTCCCATATTCACGCGCAACGGCTGCAGCATCATAGATAGCTGTTACTTGCGGAACACCAACACCAGCAATTACTCGAGTAGTACAGATAGAACCTGGTCCAATACCAACCTTTACAACATCTACACCTGCTTCGTAAAGGGCACGCGCTCCCTCAGCAGTAGCAATATTTCCAGCAATCAAAGTACGATCTGGAAAGTGAGCACGAATCTCAGCAATTTTACGCAAGACACCTGCAGAATGACCATGTGCAGTATCAATAACAATCGCATCCGCCCCTGCCTCAAAAAGTGCCTCTGCACGTTCAAAGGTATCTGAAGTAACACCTACTGCACCTGCAACTAGAAGACGACCAAACTCATCTTTAGCAGCATTTGGAAACTCAATAACTTTTTCAATATCTTTGATAGTAATCAAACCAGAAAGACGACCTTCTTCATCTACCAAAGGAAGTTTTTCAATACGGTGTTCTTGAAGAATACTCTCAGCTGTTGCAAGATCTGTACCCACAGGAGCAGTAACAAGATTTTCACTAGTCATATGATTTGAGATTGGTTGGTTATAGTCTGAAATAAAACGAAGATCTCGGTTTGTCAAAATACCAACTAATTTACGATTTTCAAGTGTTTCAACAACTGGAACACCACTGATACGGTAACGTCCCATAAGCTCATCTGCTTCAGCAATTGTATGTTCAGGCGTCAAGAAGAAGGGATCAATAATAACTCCATTTTCAGAACGTTTTACCTTACGAACCTCTTCTGCTTGTTGAGCAATTGACATGTTTTTATGGATAACTCCGAGACCGCCTGCACGAGCAATAGCAATGGCCATTTGACTCTCTGTAACTGTGTCCATGGCAGCGGTAATAATTGGGATATTTAAAGTCAAATTATCTGCCAATTTAGTTGTTAAATCTGCATCGTTAGGCAACACATGACTTTCAGCTGGAATAAGCAATACATCATCAAAGGTAAAACCTTTTTTCAAAAATTTAGTGTCCCAATTAGACATTCGAAGTTTCCTCTTTTCTTTCTTTTTGAGCTTGACTCTTTTTATATTGTATCTATCATACCATTCTATAAAAATTTGTCAAATGTTACAGGGGTAAATAAAAAACTATCTTTTCTTCGAGATAGAAATGATAGTTTCTTGTAAAATAAACTTATACTCAATGAAAATCAAAGAGCAAACTAGGAAACTAGCCGCAGGCTGTACTTGAGTACGGCAAGGCGACGTTGACGTGGTTTGAATTTGATTTTCGAAGAGTATTAGTTAAAGTAATGAAGTCCCATTGCTCCTTTAACCTCAGATAGAGTTTGACCTGCAACGTCTCGCGCTCTTTCACTACCTTTTTGAAGCATATTATAAACTTCTCCCATATCTTTAGCAAATTCGATACGGCGCTCACGAATAGGACCAAGTTCACGTTCTAATATTTCAAGTAGATAACGTTTGGTCTTCACATCACCAAGACCACCTCGTTGATAATGTTCTTTCATGTCAGCAATTTCTTGAGCATCTTCTGGACGACCAAAAACATCTAGATAATGGAAAACCATATTTCCTTCAATTTTACCTGGATCCTCAACACGGATATGGTCTGGATCTGTATACATACTCATTACTTTTTTGCGCAAAGTATCCGCATCATCAGCTAAATAAATACCGTTATTGAGTGATTTAGACATTTTAGCATTTCCATCTAAACCAGGCAAACGACCTGCTCTTTCATTTTCTGGATAAATACCTTCCGGTTCCACCAAGACATCACAGTTATATGCATTGTTAAAAGAACGAACAATCTCGCGAGTTTGCTCAATCATTGGTTTCTGATCTGTTCCAACAGGAACATAATTAGCCTTGAAAGCAGTGATGTCAGCTGCTTGAGCGATTGGATAGACCAAGAATCCTGTCGGAATGCTTTCTCCAAACCCTTTTTGAGCAATCTCTGTCTTGACAGTTGGATTTCGCTCCAGACGTGCTAATGAAACCAGATTCATATAGTACATAGATAGTTCAGCCAGCTCTGGAATCTGGCTTTGAATAAAGATAGTTGATTTATTCGGATCCAATCCAACTGCAAGGTAATCCAAAGCCACATTTCCGATAGACTCTACAATGGTTTGAGGATCTTTGGCGTGATCTGTCAAGGCTTGTTGGTCAGCCAAGAACACAAACATATCATACTTATCCTCTTTCTGTAATAATACTCGATTTTTGAGACTTCCAACATAATGTCCAATATGCAACTTCCCTGTTGGACGGTCTCCTGTTAAAATAATGGGTTTAGTCATTTTGTTCTCCTTCGATATAGTCCCTTCAATTATAGCATTTTTTTAATGAAATAACCGTAATTTATCAAAATAAATCGACCTTGCTATTTATGTTTTTGTGTAAAGGGAATTGTAAATATAATTTACACAAAATTGACAGATAAAAATTTGAATATTTCTATATTTTCTAGTAGAANAAATATATTACACATATAGGAGAAAAACATTGCTTACAGTATCTGATGTTTCACTACGTTTTAGTGATCGCAAACTTTTTGATGATGTCAATATCAAATTTACAGAAGGAAATACTTATGGATTAATCGGTGCTAATGGTGCCGGAAAATCAACCTTTTTAAAAATTTTAGCTGGAGATATCGAACCTACTACTGGTCACATCTCTCTTGGTCCAGATGAACGTCTCTCTGTTCTTCGTCAAAATCACTTTGACTATGAAGATGAACGTGCCATTGATGTCGTTATCATGGGAAATGAAAAACTTTATAGCATCATGAAAGAGAAAGATGCCATCTACATGAAGGAAGATTTCTCAGACGAGGATGGAGTGCGTGCTGCCGAACTCGAAGGAGAGTTTGCCGAGCTTGGGGGCTGGGAAGCAGAAAGTGAAGCCTCTCAACTACTTCAAAATCTAAACATTCCAGAAGAATTGCACTACCAAAATATGAGCGAATTGGCCAATGGTGAGAAAGTGAAGGTTCTCCTCGCCAAAGCACTTTTTGGTAAACCAGATGTTCTTCTTTTGGACGAGCCTACTAACGGTTTGGATATCCAATCTATTACTTGGCTAGAAGACTTCTTGATTGACTTTGATAACACAGTTATCGTAGTATCCCATGACCGTCACTTCTTAAACAAAGTATGTACTCACATGGCCGACCTTGACTTTGGAAAAATCAAACTCTATGTCGGAAACTATGACTTCTGGAAGGAATCTTCTGAACTCGCTGCTAAATTGCTAGCAGACCGTAATGCCAAAGCAGAAGAAAAAATTAAGCAATTGCAAGAATTCGTTGCTCGTTTCTCTGCCAATGCTTCTAAATCAAGACAAGCAACCTCACGTAAGAAAATGCTTGACAAGATTGAGCTAGAAGAGATTGTGCCATCTAGTCGTAAATATCCATTTATTAACTTTAAAGCAGAACGTGAGATCGGTAATGATCTCTTGACAGTAGAAAATCTAACTGTAAAGATTGATGGTGAAACTATTTTAGATAATATCAGTTTTATCTTGCGTCCAGGTGATAAGACAGCACTTATTGGACAAAATGATATCCAAACGACTGCATTAATTCGTGCAATCATGGGAGATATTGACTATGAAGGAACTGTCAAGTGGGGAGTTACAACTAGTCAATCTTACCTGCCTAAAGATAACTCAGCTGATTTTGCAGGGGGAGAATCAATTCTTGACTGGTTGCGTCAATTCGCAAGTAAAGAAGAAGATGACAATACTTTCCTACGTGGCTTCCTAGGACGTATGCTCTTCTCTGGAGATGAGGTTAACAAACCTGTCAACGTCTTGTCAGGGGGAGAAAAAGTCCGTGTCATGCTTTCAAAACTCATGCTCTTGAAATCAAATGTGCTTGTCCTCGATGATCCAACCAATCACTTGGATTTGGAATCTATCTCAAGTTTGAACGATGGATTGAAAAACTTTAAAGAATCAATCATCTTTGCCAGTCATGACCACGAGTTTATTCAAACTTTGGCTAACCATATCATTGTCTTATCTAAAAATGGCGTCATCGATCGTATCGATGAAACCTATGATGAATTCCTAGAAAATGCAGAAGTACAAGCAAAAGTTAAAGAACTTTGGAAAGACTAAATAAATCTTCAAAACTCAGTTGGGTTAACCAGCTGAGTTTTCTAACATTTTATGAGGTAACATGAAATTATTTTTTAAAACATATTGGACCTATTTTGTTTCTTTCATCATTCCCATAATCATTATGATAGGAGTATATCTATCTCAAGGTATCTACTGGAATAGTGACAACTCTCCACTATTAGGAGATGGCTTTCATCAATACGTTATTTTTGATATAGCTCTAAGGAATATCCTACATGGAAATGGGAGTCTGTTTTACACCTTTACAAGTGGCCTAGGACTTAACTTCTATGCCCTATCTAGTTATTACTTGGGAAGTTTCCTTTCACCTCTAGTTTACTTTTTTGATCTAACGAATATGCCAGATGCTGTCTATCTGACAACTCTCTTAAAATTTGGATTGATTGGTCTGTCAACCTTCTTTAGTTTAAATAAATTATTTCAATCTATCCCTCAGACTTTAAAACTAGCTTTATCTACTTCCTATGCTCTGATGAGCTTTACCGTTAGTCAGTTAGAGATAAAAACCTGGCTAGATGTTTTTATCTTGATTCCTTTAATTATAACTGGTTTACACCTACTTATAACTGAAAAGAAATTCCTATTATACTTTACAAGTTTGTCAATCTTATTTATCCAAAACTATTATTTTGGCTATATGACAGCATTGTTTCTTATTTTCTGGTATCTCTGTCAAATTTCTTGGGACTTTAAAACTCGAAAATCATCTTTTCTTGATTTCATAATCACCTCCATTTTAGCTGGTATGGCTAGTTTGATTATGACTCTTCCCACTCTGTTTGATTTACAGACACATGGGGAAAAATTAACTGAAGTTACAAAGTTTCAAACTGAAAGTAGCTGGTATCTTGATCTCTTTGCTAAGCAATTCATTGGTTCCTTTGACACAACAAAGTATGGGGCTATCCCAATGATTTTTGTTGGACTACTTCCCTTTATTTTGACCATTTTATTTTTTACGCTGAAATCTATTAAGTTTCACGTGAAACTTATCTATACAATCTTCTTTACATTTCTAATTGCAAGCTTTTATATAGAAGCTCTTGATTTATTTTGGCAAGGCATGCATACTCCAAACATGTTTTTACATCGCTATGCTTGGATTTTCTCTACCCTGTTAATTTACACAGCAGCAGAAGTCTTAAATCATCTGAAAGAAATTAAAGTCTGGAATTTTTTAGCTTCTCTTTTTCTTGTAGTAACAGGATTTTTAGCCACCATCTATCTAAAATCGCATTATTCTTTTTTAACAGATTTGAATATTCTGCTTACTCTTGAATTTTTGGTTGTCTATTCTCTTTTACTCCTTGCAGTTATTAAAAAGTTTATCTCTGTAAATCTATTTGCCACTCTAATCTCTTTATTTATAATGGTTGAAATGAGTTTAAATGCTTCATCTCAAATAGATGGAATTGCTAAGGAATGGGGATTTGCTTCTCGAAGTGCATATAGTAGAGATATCCCAGCTATGAAATCTTTCTCAACATATATTGGGAATTCATTTACTCGTACTGAGAAACTAGAGACTCAGACAGGAAATGACAGTATGAAATTTAACTACAATGGAATCTCTCAATTTTCATCTGTTCGAAATCGTTCAGCAAGCTCTACTTTGGATAAACTTGGCTTTAAATCCTCTGGGACCAATCTCAATCTCCGCTATGCAAATAATAGTATTTTGGCTGATAGTTTATTTGGCATCCAGTATAATATCTCAGACAGTCCTATTGATAAGTATGGATTCCAAGATATCTATCAAAAAGATAATCTTACCCTATATGAAAATCAATTCTCTCTTCCGATTGCATTTGCTAGTCAATCTGTTTACAACGATGTCAAGTTCAATGAACACACTCTAGATAATCAAGCCTTGTTTTTAAATCAACTTGCTGACGTCAATTTTGATTATTTTTCTCCAATACCCTATGAAAAAACAGAGAATACTGATGATTTGATTAGTGTTACAAGTTCTTCAAATGAGGACGCAGCAATCCAGTATCAAATTGAAGTGCCAGAAAACAGCCAAGTTTATCTTTCTTTCACAAACCTTCACTTTTCTAATGATAAACAAAAGAAAGTTGACATCCTTGTCAATGGGGAAAAGAAAACTTTTACAACTGATAATGTCTTCTCCTTCTTTAATCTAGGCTATACAAAAGAGAAAAAAACTTTCAATATTAATGTTAGTTTCCCTGAAAATTCACAAGTATCATTTGAATCTCCTACCTTCTATCGTTTAGATACCAAAACTTTCACCGAGGCAATTCAAAAAATTAAAGAACAACCTGTCACAGTATCAACTTCTAAAAACAAGGTCTTTACTAGATATGATGTTAAACAAGATACGTCCATTTTCTTCACCATTCCTTATGACAAAGGCTGGTCTGCCTACCAAGATGGTAAGAAAATAGAAATTAAACAAGCTCAAACTGGTTTTATGAAAGTTGACGTTCCTGAGGGAAAAGGAACTATTACACTTTCCTTCATTCCCAATGGTTTTATTACTGGAGCAATCTGTTCCTTTACTTCTCTTTTACTATTTGGAATTTATAATCACAAACGAAAATCATCTAAGACCTAAAAAATCGACCAGTTGCTTGGTCGATTTTTTAATCTTCCTCCATTTTCTTAGGTTGATAGGCTAGCATACCTAAACAAATAAATAGTACTAATATAACGGCAAGGAAAATTACTTGATGATGAATATTTCCTGTCATAGAAATTGTTTGTCGTAATCCCGAAACCGAATAACTCATTGGTAACCATGGATTAATGGCTCTAAAGAAATAATTTGTCAAAGCAAGTGGATAGGTACCTGCACTTGATGCTAACTGTAATAAAAGCAAAATAAGAGAGAAAAAAGCTCCTATACGGCTATTCCATGTTGTTAAAGCAGTTACCATGGACATGAATACTAAACTTGTTAGGATAATGAGAATAAATGTTCTCATTTCATGATTAGCAGTTAAACCAATAAGATGAACTCCTCCATATACCAAAATTCCTGCTAAAACACCTATAATACCATTTATTTCAGTTCGAGATTTCAACCAAGCCCAACGGCTCTCTGGATGACGTCCTGAAGGCAATTTCGCAAAGATCATATTCGTTGATATTGCTGCAATAAAAAGAGCAACTGATATCATATACGGAGCCATTGCGATTCCATTTACAGGAACTTGGTCATTGTCTGTTTTGGAAAGATTGAGTGGATTTGACAAAATCTCTGCATTTTTAGATTCCGTTGATACTGATTTGAGTTGATCACTAGCATTACATAGTCCTTGTCCTAAAGAAGCAACTCCTGTCTGTAAATCTTCCAATCCAGAAGTTAACTTTGTCCCACCTTCTGCTAGTTTCCCAGACCCATCTGCCAATTTATTGGCTCCATTCTCTAATTGAGAAGCACCTGAAAGTAACTGACTGGATTTGTCTGCTAATTGACCAGATCCTGATTGTAATTTATCAACTCCTGCTATCAATTCTTGACTCTTTTGATTCAATTGATTGGAGGCAGTTGATAATTTTTCAATACCAGATACTAACTCTGGAGTTTTTTCAGCTAATTGACCAACTCCTGCTGTCAAGCTAGAAGATTTTTGTGTCAAGGTATTTGAGCCTGAAACTAGTTGATCCAAACTACCTTTCAAGGTGGAATTTTTTTCACTTAGTTGACTTGCACCCTGAGAAACTTTATCAACACCTGTAGTATATGCATTTACACCTGATGCAATCGACTGACTAGTAGGAACTAATTTACTCGTCACTGATCCCTGTATTTCTGTTAATCCACTTGACAATCCTGTCAAAGAAGTAGAAGCAAGCGGTAATACTTGATTAGCTTGATCTTTTAACATTAAAAGATTTGAAGATTGACTTTGTAAGTTTTCTAAACTTCCCTGTAAACCTTGTACTAAAGCTATAATTGACTGAGCCGATTGAATACTATCAGTCGAATTTTGAGATACAGAAGCACTTATATCAGCTTGTTGCTCACTTGTCAAGGATTGATAAGCTGCTGTCGATTGAATATTTGCTAATATATCTGCTTTATCAGACTGAGCACTTGCTAACATTTGATTAGAAAGAGAAACTATACTTGATAAAACAGAAGACAATTGTTTTGTATCTCCAACATCAATATTTTGAATGACTTTATTTAACTGATTTAGACCAGAAGATAATTGATTAATTTGATCTTTTTTCCCAGACGAAGCATCTAACTTACTAGAAAGTTGTTGAATCCCTTCACTTAATTGCTCCACACCCATTCGAAGTGTAGCTGATTGATTAGATAACTGATTAGCACCTGTTGCAAGATTTCCCACTCCGTTTGTATAGGCACTAACACCAGATGAAAATTGATTAAGACCAGCATTAAGCTGAGAAACACCGCCAGTATAGGATTCTACACCAGTATATAATTGATTGATTCCCCTTACTAATTCAGGACTTTTAGAAGATAATTGACCTAATCCGCTATCTAATTTACTCACTGCACCAGTATATGTAACTAAACCACTATTAAAATTCCCTAAGCCAAGATGAAGTTGTTCAACACCAGAAACATAAGAGGATAATCCTTTAGTAAACTGCTCCGTTCCATTTGAAAATGTTAAACTTGAATCTGCTAAAGAGTGTAGGTTAGTAGTCAATGTTTGACTTCCTGTCACTAATTGATTAGCTCCATCAGTTAATTTTTCACTACCAGAAGCTGCTTGACTCATACCATCCTTTAATTCGACCATCTTATCAAATAAAGCTTTAGTATAGGTCTCGGTTACATTGGTAGAAACATTCTGCTTCAATTGTGTCATCGCAGAATCGCTCATCTTGCTAGCAATAAAACTATGACCACTTGAAGTCTGATAATCGATTTGCATTTGCTCTGGATGATCCGTTAAAATCGAAGCTGCTTTTTCAGATAAATCACTTGGTAAAGTCACTACCATATAGTAATTGCCATCTTCCAATCCCTTCTTACCTTCCTCTTCATATACGAAATGAAAATCTAAAGTTTTATTTTCTTTTAAATTGGAGACCATGTCTTTTCCTATAGACATGCTATTACCGTTATAGGAATCCTCTTTATCATGATTGACAACTGCCACAGGTAAGTCAGACAATTTCCCATATGGATCCCACATTGATGACAAAAATATGATATTGTACAGAGCTGGAATAAGAGAAATCCCTATCATGACAATAATAAAGGTTGGTTTTTTAAAAATTGCTTTCCATTCTTTAAACATATCTTCTCCTTTTTTAAACATATTGTCTAAAATTTTGATATAATAGATTATACATTAAAAAATCTAAATTACAAGATAAAAAATCCATTTTTAGACAGATAGTCTAATTTGTTTACAAGGAGGAAATATGCAAGAAAGTAACAAACGCTTAAAAACAAAGCGAACTATTGAAAATGCTATGGTACAACTACTGATAGAACAGCCATTTGATCAAATTTCTACTGTCAAGTTAGCAGAAAAAGCCGGAATTAGTCGTTCCAGCTTCTATACTCACTATAAGGATAAGTATGATATGATTGAGCACTATCAAAGCAAGCTATTCCATACATTTGAATATATTTTTCAAAAACATGCTCATCACAAAAGAGATGCTATTTTAGAAGTATTTGAATATCTAGAGTCAGAACCACTTCTGGCTGCCCTTCTTTCTGAAAATGGGACTAAAGAAATCCAAAATTTCTTACGAAATAAACTTCATATCATGCTCAGTACGGATTTACAAAAGCAATTTATGCAACTGAATCTAAATACCACTGAATTAGAATATAGTAGCATCTATCTAACTCATGCACTTTTTGGTGTCTGCCAAACTTGGATTGCACATGGAAAAAAAGAAAATCCTCAAGAAATAACAGACTTCCTTATGAAAATGCTTGGTGATACAAATTGATACAAAAAGAGGAACACAGTTGTGTTCCCTTTTATCTATACTCCGCCAGTAGGACTCGAACCTACGACATCATGATTAACAGTCATGCGCTACTACCAACTGAGCTATGGCGGATAAAATAGTCCGTACGGGATTCGAACCCGTGTTACCGCCGTGAAAAGGCGGTGTCTTAACCCCTTGACCAACGGACCTTCTATCTGTAGCAGATATAACCATTATATCAATTTCTTACTAATTGTCAATCACTTTTTAGATTTTTTCTCTAGAATATCTTTCAATTTTCTAATTTTTAACCTTGAAATAGGACAGCGATGGTCTTCATAGAAAACAACTTCTAGATTCTTTCGATCAATTTCTCTGATATTGCCTATATTTACCAAAAATGACTTATGAGGAGAATAAAATCGCTGAGTATGTTTGTCCTTTTCCTGAATATCTGTCATGGTACCGTAAAACTCTTTGGCAAAATTCTTACCAATAATGCGCAATTTATGAGAAACACCTGTCGTCTCAATATACAAAATATCATGGTAAGGAATTTTTAAATCATTTCCCTTGTAATTGTAATCAAAATAATCTACCACATCTTCATTTTCAAGTAACATACTCTTCGTGTAGAAGATATTTTGCTCAATTCTCTTCTTAAACATCTCATCATTGATATCCTTATCAACGAAATCTAGGGCTGATACCTGGTATTTATAGGTCAAAGTCGCAAACTCTGATCGACTGGTGATAAAGACGATAATAGCGTAAGGATTGTAATGACGAATGAGCTGAGCAACTTCAAATCCCTTTTTCTCAATTCCATGAATATCGATATCTAGGAAATAAAGCTGATTTACTTCATCGTTTTCAATGTATTCTTCAAATTCACGGACTTTTCCCGTTGTCTTGTATGATATTGGAATATTCGATTCTTTCGAAATTTCATCCAATATTCTCTCTAGTCTCACTTGATGTTCAATAACATCTTCTAAAATTAAAACTTTCATTCAAATTCCCTCTTAAATCTAATGATTTGTCTAAATGTACTACCTTCCATCTCTGTTTCTAAAATAATATTGTTGTACTTATCTAGTAATTCTTTCACATTATTTAATCCGACTCCTCGATTTCTTCCCTTAGTAGAGAATCCTAATGCAAATAGATCTCCTGAAGGAGTCATCGTCATTTTACATGAATTCTGAATCACAATCACTGTTTCAGTTTCCATCTTAATAACTGCTACTTCCATCTGCTTTTTATAACTATCAGCCGATCCTTCAACAGCATTGTTCAATAAAACGCTCATGATACGAACCAAATCCAATAGTTCAATTGGGAGCTTGGTAATCGTATCTTTTACTTCCAGTGTAAACTCTACACCATTATTTCGAGCATAAACAATTGACTGAGCAACCAAACTTCGTAAAGCTGAATCTTCTATGTTATTCAAATCAAAGTAAGTGTACTTATCTGAACGCAATTTGTGATTGGCTTTGACCAAAACTTCATTGTAAACTCTGTCAATTTCCTGTAAATCACCACTGTCAATTGCCATCTGCATACTGACAAGCATTCCAGCATAGTCATGTCGAAAACCACGGATTTCATTATACAGACCGACAATTTCATCTGTATAGTTTTGTAAATGTTTCTGTTCAAATTTCTTCTGCTTCAACGCAATCTCTTTCTCCATTTGCACTTTATGAGAATTCATTGCAAAGAAGGTCAAAAGTAAAGAGATAAAGACAATAGATGACAAAATACTTCCAAAACTATTCAAATGTTTAATCGTACTTACCATATCTGAAACGAAAGATACAATATGGAGCAGTAGTAAGGCAAAAAATACTTTTTTCAAGAAAGGATAAAGGTAGTCCTTGTCAAAATAGGCTAGTTCCAAATGGAAATAATGAATGATTTTTAAGACAACAAAATAGGTCAACACCGTTACAACGAAAAAGAATGGGGCGTGATATTGTGAAACAAAATTGTCTCCTGTTATAGAGGAAAAAGTTACGGACAGAAAGGTGTGAGGACTCTCATATAAAAGAGATAGTAGTAAACTTAGGAATAATCCTCTAGCCCTCTCGTACTGTTTAATCCATCTAAAATAGGAATATAAGCCCAAAGGAAATAAAAATGTTGCAATCCCTAACCCATCTAAATTTAGAAGATAGAAGGGAAAATCAAGTACTATTGCTGTTAGTAATGTATAAGCACCAAAAACGTATAGTTCTTTTCTATTTATTTGACCTTTACAAATTAAATGGTAACTGTGACTAATAATTAAAAAATGAACAAGAACTATCCCAAATCCAAGTAAATCCATTACTCTTTCTCCTTATTTCATTATTTTTTTCGTCGGAAAAGAAAATTAAGGAGGATGTCTGAAACCCTACTTTCCCCACCTTTAATCTCCTGCAAGTCTTTTTCCTTCAAGGCTACAAACTGTTCCAATTTAACTGTGTTTTTCATAATAAAATCTCCTCAATGTTTTTTTCTTGTAAGCTAACTTACAAAAACCATTATACAAAATGGAATTTTATTTTAGATAAAATTCTCTCAACTGTCATTTTTTTCTCCCCAAGTGTACTTTTTTAAGAAAAAAGCTGGGAAAATTCCCAGCTTTGCTACTATATTGATCCCAGCAGGATTCGAACCTGCGACCGTTCGCTTAGAAGGCGAATGCTCTATCCAGCTGAGCTATGAGACCTAACACAATTATTCTACCAAAAATTCAATTAAAAGTCAATTTTCTATTTATGATAGGGCGATCCCTGCTGAATCGTAAAAGCGCGATAAATTTGTTCAACAAGAACTAGTCTCATTAACTGATGGGGCAAAGTTAGACGGCCAAAACTAACAGAAAGATTAGCTCTCTTTTTTACATCCTGTGCTAATCCCAGACTCCCTCCAATAATAAATGTAAGAGTAGAAAATCCTTTTATAGAAGCTTCTTCTAACTGCTTACTAAATTCTTCTGATGAGAAAGTTTTCCCTTCGATAGCTAACACAATAACAAAATCACGGTCGCCAACTTTTGATAAAATTCGCTGACCTTCTATTTCTAAAATTTTTTGATTTTCTGACTCACTGGCCTTATCTGGTGTTTTTTCATCTGCTAGCTCAATCATTTCAAGCTTAGCAAATCGAGAAATTCGTTTTGAATACTCTGAGATACCATCTTTTAAATACTTTTCTTTCAGTTTCCCGACTGTTACAACTTTAATTTTCATGACTCTATTCTAACATATTCTCCATTTTTTCACATCTTATTCACAAAATAAAAGGTTAATTTTCACTTAGAAAACCACAGATTTTCAAAAGTTATCCACAATCTGTGAAAAACTTTTGTGTTTAAGTTATAATTAAGTTAGTCAGTTTATACTTTCAGTAATTTCAAACATATGGAGGCAAATATGAAACATTTAAAAACATTTTATAAAAAATGGTTTCAATTATTAATCGTTATCGTCATTAGCTTTTTTAGTGGAGCCTTGGGTAGTTTTTCAATAACCCAACTAACTCAAAAAAGTGGTGTAAGTAGCTCGAATAATAATAGCACTATCACACAGACTGCCTATAAAAACGAAAATTCAACAACGCAGGCTGTTAATAAAGTAAAAGATGCCGTTGTTTCTGTTATTACTTATTCAACAAATAGACAAAATAGCGTATTTGGTAATGATGATACTAATACAGATTCTCAGCAAATTTCTAGTGAAGGATCTGGGGTCATTTATAAAAAAAATGACAAAGAAGCTTATATTGTCACCAACAATCACGTTATAAATGGAGCCAGTAAAGTAGATATTCGCTTGTCAGATGGGACTAAAGTGCCTGGAGAAATCGTCGGAGCGGATACTTTCTCTGATATTGCTGTCGTCAAAATCTCTTCAGAAAAAGTGACAACAGTAGCTGAGTTTGGTGATTCTAGTCAGTTAACCGTAGGAGAAACTGCTATTGCTATTGGTAGCCCATTGGGTTCTGAATATGCAAATACTGTCACTCAGGGTATTGTATCTAGTCTCAATCGAAATGTATCCTTAAAATCTGAAGATGGACAAGCCATTTCTACAAAAGCCATCCAAACCGATACTGCTATTAACCCAGGTAACTCTGGTGGCCCACTGATCAATATTCAAGGACAGGTTATCGGAATTACCTCAAGTAAAATTGCAACAAATGGAGGAACATCTGTAGAAGGCCTTGGTTTCGCAATCCCTGCAAATGATGCTATCAATATTATTGAACAGTTAGAAAAGAACGGAAAAGTGACGCGTCCAGCTTTGGGAATCCAAATGATCAATCTCTCAAATATTAATACAAGTGATATTAGAAGACTCAATATTCCAAGCAGTGTAACATCTGGTGTAGTTGTTCGTTCTGTACAAAGTAATATGCCTGCCAATGGTCACCTTGAAAAATACGATGTTATTACCAAAGTAGATGACAAAGATATTGCTTCATCAACAGACTTACAAAGTGCTCTTTACAATCATTCTATAGGAGACACCATTAAGATAACTTACTATCGTAACGGTAAAGAAGAAACTACATCTATTAAACTTGACAAGAGTTCAGGTGATTTAGAATCTTAATTGACATCTATGTAAAGAAAACTTTACATAAGAGAAAAGATGTGTTAGTGTAGAATCATGGAAAAATTTGAAATAATTTCTATCACAGATATACAAAAAAATCCCTATCAACCTCGAAAAGAATTTGATAGAGAAAAACTACATGAACTAGCACAGTCTATCAAAGAAAATGGGGTCATTCAACCAATTATTGTTCGTCAATCTCCTGTTATTGGTTATGAAATCCTTGCAGGAGAGAGACGCTATCGTGCTTCACTTTTAGCTGGTTTAAGGTCTATCCCAGCTGTTGTTAAACAACTTTCAGACCAAGAGATGATGGTCCAGTCAATCATTGAAAATTTACAGAGAGAAAATTTGAATCCAATAGAAGAAGCACGCGCCTATGAATCTCTTGTAGAGAAAGGATTTACCCATACTGAAATTGCAGATAAAATGGGCAAGTCTCGTCCCTATATCAGCAACTCCATTCGTTTACTTTCCTTACCAGAACAAATCCTCTCAGAAGTAGAAAGTGGCAAACTATCACAAGCCCATGCGCGTTCTCTAGTTGGATTAAATAAGGAACAACAAGACTATTTCTTTCAACGAATTATGGAGGAAGACATTTCTGTAAGGAAGTTAGAAGCTCTTCTGACAGAGAAAAAACAAAAGAAACTGCAAAAAAATGATCATTTCATACAGAATGAAGAAGAGCAGTTAAAAAAACTACTCGGATTAGATGTAGAAATCAAACTGTCTAAAAAAGATAGTGGAAAAATTATTATTGCTTTCTCAAACCAAGAAGAATACAGTAGAATTATCAACAGCCTGAAATAAGGCTGTTCTTTTATTTTTTTATCTCACAAGGTTATCCACTATTTTTTTCAATAAAAAGCTTAATAAATCAATAGTTTCTGATTTTATCCCCAACCTGTGGATAAAACTTAATACCATTGTGGATTATTTACCACAGCTTGTGGAAAATTCTTGCTATCTGTGGTAAAATAAGTCTAGCATTAAACTTTTAAATAGTAAAGGAGGAGAAAGGATTGAAAGAAAAACAATTTTGGAATCGTATATTAGAATTTGCTCAAGAAAGACTGACTCGATCCATGTATGATTTCTATGCTATTCAAGCTGAACTCATCAAGGTAGAAGAAAATGTTGCTACTATATTTTTACCTCGATCTGAAATGGAAATGGTTTGGGAAAAACAACTAAAAGATATTATTGTAGTAGCTGGTTTTGAAATTTATGATGCTGAAATAACTCCCCATTATATTTTCACTAAACCTCAAGACACGACTATCTCACAAGTTGAAGAAGCTACAAATTCAACTCTTTATGACTATAGTCCAAAGTTAGCATCTATTCCTTATTCGGATACTGGATTAAAAGAAAAGTATACCTTTGATAATTTTATCCAAGGGGATGGAAATGTTTGGGCTGTATCAGCTGCTTTAGCTGTCTCTGAAGATTTAGCTCTGACCTATAATCCTCTTTTTATCTATGGAGGACCTGGGCTTGGTAAGACTCACTTATTAAACGCTATTGGAAATGAAATTCTAAAAAATATTCCGAATGCGCGTGTCAAATACATACCTGCTGAAAGCTTTATTAATGACTTTCTTGACCACCTAAGACTGGGGGAAATGGAAAAGTTTAAAAAGACCTACCGCAGTCTTGATCTTTTGTTAATAGATGATATCCAGTCACTTAGCGGAAAAAAAGTCGCAACTCAAGAAGAATTTTTCAATACCTTTAACGCCCTTCATGACAAGCAAAAACAGATTGTCCTAACGAGTGATCGTAGTCCAAAACATCTAGAAGGGCTTGAGGAGAGACTTGTCACGCGCTTTAGCTGGGGCTTGACGCAAAACATCACACCACCTGACTTTGAGACACGTATTGCCATTTTACAAAGCAAAACGGAACATTTGGACTACAATTTCCAAGGTGATACTCTAGAATACCTAGCTGGGCAATTTGATTCAAATGTTCGAGATCTTGAGGGAGCCATCAACGACATCACCTTAATTGCCAGAGTAAAAAAAATCAAGGATATCACTATTGATATTGCTGCAGAAGCCATTAGAGCTCGCAAACAGGATGTTAGCCAAATACTCGTCATCCCAATTGACAAAATCCAAAATGAAGTTGGTAACTTTTATGGTATCAGTGTCAAAGAAATGAAGGGAAGTAGACGCCTTCAAAATATTGTTTTAGCCCGTCAAGTAGCCATGTATTTATCTAGAGAACTAACAGATAATAGTCTTCCAAAAATTGGGAAGGAATTTGGAGGAAAAGATCATACAACAGTCATTCACGCCCATGCAAAAATTAAATCTTTGATTGATGAAGACGATAATTTACGTTTAGAAATTGAATCAATCAAAAAGAAAATAAAATAACTTGTGGATAACTTTCGCATTTTTATCTTTTTTATCCACATTTTTTAAACAAGCCAAAAATCTTGATATGACTTACTTTAAGTCTGTTTTCCACAGATTTCACAGACTCTATTATTACTATTATCCTTCTAATACTAAAAATAAATAAAGGAGAATCCATGATTCATTTTTCAATTAATAAAAATTTATTTCTACAAGCCTTAAATACTACTAAGAGAGCTATTAGTTCTAAAAATGCTATTCCTATTTTATCAACTGTCAAAATTGACGTAACCAATGAAGGTGTTACTTTAATTGGTTCAAATGGTCAGATTTCAATTGAAAATTTTATTTCTCAAAAAAATGAAGATGCTGGTTTGTTAATTACTTCTTTAGGTTCGATCCTTCTTGAAGCTTCTTTCTTTATCAATGTTGTATCTAGTCTTCCAGATGTGACTCTTGATTTTAAAGAAATTGAACAAAATCAAATTGTTTTAACAAGTGGCAAATCAGAAATTACCCTAAAAGGAAAAGATAGCGAGCAATATCCACGAATCCAAGAAATTTCAGCTAGTACTCCTTTGGTTCTTGAAACAAAATTACTCAAGAAAATTATCAATGAAACAGCTTTTGCGGCAAGTACACAAGAGAGTCGTCCAATTTTGACAGGTGTCCACTTCGTATTAAGTCAACACAAGGAGTTAAAAACAGTTGCAACAGACTCTCATCGTCTAAGCCAGAAGAAATTAACGCTTGAGAAAAATAGTGATGATTTTGATGTAGTGATTCCTAGTCGTTCTCTACGCGAATTTTCAGCGGTATTTACAGATGATATTGAAACTGTAGAGATTTTTTTTGCTAACAATCAAATCCTCTTTAGAAGTGAAAATATTAGCTTCTATACTCGTTTGTTAGAAGGTAACTATCCTGATACAGATCGCTTGATTCCAATAGACTTTAACACAACAATTACTTTTGATGTTGTAAACTTACGTCAGTCAATGGAACGTGCTCGTCTTTTATCAAGTGCGACTCAAAATGGTACTGTGAAACTTGAAATTAAAGGTGGGGTTGTTAGTGCTCATGTTCACTCTCCAGAAGTTGGTAAAGTAAACGAAGAAATCGATATTGATAAGGTGACTGGTGAAGATTTGACTATTAGTTTCAACCCAACTTACTTGATTGATTCTCTTAAGGCTTTAAATAGCGAAAAGGTGACCATTAGTTTTATCTCAGCTGTTCGTCCATTTACTCTTGTGCCAGCAGATACTGATGAGGACTTCATGCAACTTATCACCCCAGTTCGTACAAATTAAGTGAAAGAGGTTGAGCCTAGCTCGCCTCTTTTATGATATAATCGAAAAAGAAAAGGAGAGTAGTATGTATCAAGTTGGAAATTTTGTTGAAATGAAAAAACCACATGCTTGCACAATCAAGTCGACTGGTAAAAAGGCTAATCGTTGGGAAATTACACGTGTAGGGGCAGATATCAAAATTAAATGTAGCAATTGCGACCATGTTGTCATGATGGGACGATATGATTTTGATCGAAAAATGAATAAAATTATTGACTAAGAAGCCTTAGTTAGAGGGTTAGCAAGTTTTCCCTTTTTGTGTTATAATATTAGGGATTGAAATGAAAACGGAGAATGAGAAAATATGGCTTTAACAGCAGGTATCGTTGGTTTGCCAAACGTTGGTAAATCAACACTATTTAATGCAATTACAAAAGCAGGAGCAGAGGCGGCAAACTACCCATTTGCGACTATTGATCCAAACGTTGGAATGGTGGAAGTTCCAGATGAACGCCTACAAAAACTAACGGAAATGATTACACCTAAAAAGACAGTGCCAACAACATTTGAATTTACAGATATTGCAGGGATTGTAAAAGGAGCTTCAAAAGGAGAAGGGCTAGGGAATAAGTTCTTGGCCAATATTCGTGAAGTAGATGCGATTGTTCACGTAGTTCGTGCTTTTGATGATGAAAATGTGATGCGTGAGCAAGGACGTGAAGATGCCTTTGTGGATCCACTTGCAGATATTGATACAATTAATCTGGAATTGATTCTTGCTGACTTAGAATCAGTGAATAAACGCTATGCGCGTGTAGAAAAGATGGCACGTACGCAAAAAGATAAAGAATCAGTAGCAGAGTTTAATGTTCTTCAAAAGATTAAACCTGTTCTTGAAGATGGGAAATCAGCTCGCACCATCGAATTTACAGATGAAGAACAAAAAGTTGTCAAAGGTCTCTTCCTTTTGACAACTAAACCAGTTCTTTATGTTGCCAATGTAGATGAGGATGTAGTTTCAGATCCAGATTCTATCGACTATGTCAAACAAATTCGAGAATTTGCAGCGACAGAAAATGCTGAAGTAGTCGTTATTTCTGCGCGTGCTGAGGAAGAAATTTCTGAGTTAGACGATGAAGACAAGCAAGAATTTCTTGAAGCACTTGGATTGACAGAGTCAGGCGTTGACAAATTAACTCGTGCAGCTTATCACTTACTTGGACTTGGAACTTACTTCACAGCTGGTGAAAAAGAAGTTCGTGCTTGGACCTTTAAACGTGGTATGAAAGCTCCTCAAGCAGCTGGTATTATCCACTCAGACTTTGAAAAAGGATTTATTCGTGCAGTAACCATGTCATATGAGGATCTAGTGAAATACGGATCTGAAAAGGCCGTAAAAGAAGCTGGACGCTTGCGTGAAGAAGGAAAAGAATATATCGTTCAAGATGGCGATATCATGGAATTCCGCTTTAATGTCTAAAAAATTAATAAATGGTGTCAATTAGGTTGGAAAAAAATTCCAACCCTTTTGGCTTTTGAAAGGAAAAATAAATGACCAAATTACTTGTAGGATTGGGAAATCCAGGAGATAAATATTTTGAAACCAAACACAATGTTGGTTTTATGTTGATTGACCAACTAGCGAAGAAACAGAATGTCACTTTTACACACGATAAGATATTTCAAGCTGATCTAGCATCCTTTTTCTTCAATGGTGAAAAAATTTATCTTGTCAAACCAACGACCTTTATGAATGAAAGTGGAAAAGCGGTTCATGCTTTATTGACTTACTATGGTTTGAATATTGAAGATTTACTCATCATTTACGATGATCTTGATATGGAAGTTGGAAAGATTCGTTTAAGAGCAAAGGGCTCAGCAGGTGGTCATAATGGTATCAAGTCTATTATTCAACATATAGGGACTCAGGTTTTCAATCGTGTTAAGATTGGAATCGGAAGACCTAAAAATGGTATGTCAGTTGTTAACCATGTTTTGAGTACCTTTGACAAGGATGATTATATTGGTATTTTACAGTCTATTGACAAAGTTGACGATTCTGTAAACTACTATTTACAAGAGAAAAATTTTGAAAAAACGATGCAGAGGTATAACGGATAAATGGTGACCTTATTAGATTTATTCTCAGAAAATGATCAAATAAAAAAATGGCATCAAAATCTGACAGATAAAAGAAGACAATTAATGTTAGGCTTGTCAACTTCTACAAAAGCTTTAGCAATCGCCAGTAGTTTGAAGAAAGAAGATAAGATTGTTTTATTGACATCAACTTATGGAGAAGCAGAAGGGATAATTAGTGATCTTATTTCTATCTTAGGTGAGGAACTTGTCTATCCATTTTTGGTAGATGATTCCCCTATGGTCGAGTTTTTGATGTCTTCACAAGAAAAAATCATTTCACGAGTTGAAGCCTTGCGTTTTTTGAATGATCCATCTAAAAAAGGGATTTTAGTTTGTAATATTGCAGCAAGTCGATTGATTTTACCGTCTCCCAATGCATTTAAAGATAGTATTGTAAAAATAACAGTTGGTGAAGAATATGACCAACACGCGCTTACCTATCAGTTAAAGGAAATAGGCTATCGAAAGGTTACTCAAGTACAGACCCAAGGTGAGTTTAGTATTCGAGGAGATATTTTAGATATTTTTGAAATATCTCAGTTAGAACCTTGCAGAATTGAGTTTTTTGGTGATGAAGTAGATGGTATCAGGACATTTGAAGTCGAAACACAATTATCGAAAGAAAATCAGACAGAACTCACTATCTTTCCATCTAGCGATATGCTTTTAAGAGAAAAGGATTATCAACGAGGTCAATCAGCTTTAGAAAAACAAATTTCAAAGACTATGTCACCTATTCTGAAATCCTACCTAGAAGAAATTCTTTCAAGTTTTCACCAAAAACAAAGGCATGCAGATTCTCGGAAATTTTTATCTTTGTGTCATGAGAAATCATGGACTATATTTGATTATATTGAAAAAAGCACACCAATATTCTTTGATGATTATCAAAAATTGATGAATCAGTATGAAGTCTTTGAAAGAGAATTAGCGCAATACTTTACAGAAGAGTTACAGAATAGTAAAGCATTTTCTGATATGCAGTATTTTGCGGATACTGAGAAAATATATAAAAAACAAAGTCCAGTGACCTTTTTTTCTAATCTGCAAAAGGGGTTAGGAAATCTCAAGTTTGACCAAATTTATCAATTTAATCAATATCCCATTCAGGAGTTTTTCAATCAATTTTCTTTTCTAAAAGAAGAAATTGAGCGATACAAAAAAATGGACTACACTATTATCTTGCAGTCTAGCAATTCAATAGGAAGCAAAACATTGGAGGATGTTTTAGAGGAATACCAGATTAAATTGGATTCCAGAGATAAGTCAAGTATCTGTAAAGAATCTGTAAACTTAATAGAGGGCAATCTCAGACATGGTTTTCATTTTGTAGATGAAAAGATTTTATTTATAACTGAACATGAGATTTTTCAAAAGAAATTAAAACGTCGTTTTCGAAGACAACATGTTTCAAATGCGGAGCGCTTAAAAGATTATAATGAACTTGAAAAAGGCGATTACGTTGTTCACCATATCCATGGAATTGGTCAATATCTAGGGATTGAAACAATTGAAATCAAAGGGATCCATCGTGATTATGTTAGTGTTC
The DNA here is from genome assembly GCF_003944325.1 of Streptococcus mitis. Lineage (GTDB taxonomy): Bacteria > Bacillota > Bacilli > Lactobacillales > Streptococcaceae > Streptococcus > Streptococcus mitis_CW. The sequence continues at coordinate 124,135 of NZ_RJPX01000002.1, forward strand.
AATACCAAAACGGGGATCAAATCTCTATCCCAGTGGAACAGATTCATCTACTTTCCAAATACGTTTCAAGTGACGGTAAAGCACCTAAACTCAATAAATTAAATGATGGTCATTTTAAAAAAGCCAAGCAAAAAGTTAAGAATCAGGTAGAGGATATAGCAGACGATTTAATCAAACTCTATTCTGAGCGTAGTCAGTTGAAAGGTTATGCTTTTTCAGCTGATGATGAAGAGCAAGATGCTTTTGATGATGCTTTCCCTTATGTTGAAACAGATGATCAACTTCGTAGTATCGAGGAAATCAAGAGAGATATGCAGAATTCTCAACCAATGGATCGACTTCTAGTTGGGGATGTTGGTTTTGGAAAGACTGAAGTTGCAATGCGTGCAGCCTTTAAGGCGGTCAATGACAATAAACAGGTGGTCGTTCTAGTTCCTACGACAGTTTTAGCGCAACAGCACTACACGAATTTTAAGGAACGATTCCAAAATTTTGCTGTTAATATTGATGTGTTGAGTCGCTTTAGAAGTAAAAAAGAGCAGACTGAAACACTTGAAAAATTGAAAAACGGTCAAGTCGATATTTTAATTGGAACACATCGTGTTTTGTCAAAAGATGTTGTGTTTTCTGATTTGGGCTTGATGATTATTGATGAGGAACAACGATTTGGTGTCAAGCATAAGGAAACCTTGAAAGAGTTGAAGAAACAAGTGGATGTTCTGACTTTGACAGCAACGCCAATTCCTCGTACTCTTCATATGTCTATGCTGGGAATAAGAGATTTATCTGTTATTGAAACTCCTCCAACCAATCGCTATCCTGTTCAAACCTATGTTTTAGAAAAGAATGATAGTGTTATTCGTGATGCGGTCTTGCGTGAAATGGAGCGTGGAGGTCAAATTTACTATCTTTACAACAAAGTTGACACAATTGATCAGAAGGTTTCAGAATTACAGGAGCTGATTCCAGAGGCTGCGATTGGTTATGTTCATGGTCGCATGAGTGAAATTCAGTTGGAAAATACTTTATTGGACTTTATTGAAGGACAATACGATATCTTGGTAACAACTACCATTATTGAGACAGGGGTGGACATTCCAAATGCCAATACCTTATTTATTGAAAATGCGGACCATATGGGCTTGTCAACCTTGTATCAATTAAGAGGAAGAGTAGGTCGTAGTAATCGTATTGCTTATGCCTATCTCATGTATCGTCCAGAAAAATCAATTAGTGAAGTCTCTGAAAAGAGATTAGAAGCAATCAAAGGCTTTACAGAATTGGGCTCAGGATTTAAGATTGCTATGCGAGATCTTTCTATTCGTGGAGCAGGAAATCTCCTAGGAAAATCCCAGTCTGGTTTCATTGATTCTGTTGGTTTTGAATTATATTCACAGTTACTAGAGGAAGCAATTGCTAAACGACATGGTAATGGGAAAACAAGAACCAAAGGAAATGCCGAATTGATTTTACAAATTGATGCTTATCTTCCTGATACTTATATTTCAGACCAACGACATAAGATTGAAATTTATAAAAAAATTCATCAAATTGACAACCGTGTCAATTATGAAGAGTTACAAGAAGAGTTGATGGACCGTTTTGGAGAATACCCAGATGTGGTAGCCTATCTTTTAGAGATTGGTTTGGTCAAGTCATATTTGGACAAGGTCTTTGTTCAACGTGTGGAAAGAAAAGATAATAAAATTACAGTTCAATTTGAAAAAGTCACTCAACGACTGTTTTTAGCTCAAGATTATTTTAAAGCTTTATCGGAAACAAACTTAAAAGCAGCTATAGCTGAAAATGAAGGATTAATGGAGCTTGTATTTGATGTCCGAAATAAGAAAGATTATGAAATTTTAGAAGGTCTGATAATTTTTGGAGAAAGTTTATTAGAGATAAAAGAGTCGAAGGAAGAAAATGCCATTTGATATTTTTCTTCTATAAAATAGATAAAAATGGTAGAATAATAAGTTGAGGTAATAAAGATGAGATTAGACAAATATTTAAAAGTATCACGAATTATCAAGCGTCGTACAGTCGCAAAGGAAGTAGCAGATAAAGGTAGAATCAAGGTAAATGGGATCTTGGCCAAAAGTTCAACGGATTTGAAAGTTAATGACCAAGTTGAAATTCGTTTTGGCAATAAGTTGCTACTTGTAAAAGTACTGGAGATGAAAGATAGTACAAAAAAAGAAGATGCAGTGGGCATGTATGAAATTATCAGTGAAACACGGGTAGAAGAAAATGTCTAAGAATATTGTACAATTGAATAATTCTTTTATTCAAAATGAACACCAACGTCGTCGCTATCTGATGAAGGAACGACAAAAACGTAATCGTTTCATGGGTTGGGTTCTCATTTTGATGATTTTATTGTTCATTTTACCAACTTATAATCTTTCTCAAAGCTATCACCAATTACTTCAAAGACGTCAACAGTTATTAGACTTGCAAACTCAGTATCAAACCTTGAGTGAGGAAAAGGAGAAAGAGACAGCTTTTGCTACAAAGTTGAAAGATGAAGATTACGCTGCTAAATACATGCGTGCAAAATATTATTATTCTAAGAATAGGGAAGAAGTTTATACGATTCCTGACTTGCTCCCAAGGTGATAAAATGGAAAATTTATTAGACGTAATAGAGCAATTTTTGAGTCTATCGGATGAAAAGTTGGAAGAGTTGGCTGATAAAAATCAATTATTGCGTTTACAAGAAGAAAAGGAAAGGAAGAATGCGTAAATTCTTAATTATTTTGTTGCTACCAAGTTTTTTGACAGTTTCAAAAGTCGTTAGCACAGAAAAAGAAGTAGTCTATACTTCGAAAGAAATTTATTACCTTTCACAATCTGACTTTGGTATTTATTTTAAAGAAAAGCTAAGTTCTCCTATGGTTTTTGGAGAAGTTCCTGTCTATGCGAATGAAGATTTAGTAGTGGAATCTGGAAAATTGACTCCCAAAACAAGTTTCCAAATAACCGAGTGGCGCTTAAATAAACAAGGAATTCCAGTATTTAAGTTATCCAACCATCAATTTATAGCTGCAGACAAACGTTTTTTATACAATCAGTCAGAGGTAACTTCTACAATAAAAAAAGTATGGTTAGAATCTGATTTTAAACTGTACAATAGCCCTTATGATTTAAAAGAAGTGAAATCATCCTTATCAGCTTATTCACAAGTATCAATCGATAAGACCATGTTTGTAGAAGGAAGAGAATTTCTACATATTGATCAGGCTGGATGGGTAGATAAGGAATCAACTTCTGAAGAAGATAATCGGATGAGTAAAGTCCAAGAAATGTTATCTGAAAAATATCAGAAGGATTCATTCTCTATTTATGTTAAGCAACTGACTACTGGAAAAGAAGCTGGTATCAATCAAGATGAAAAGATGTATGCAGCTAGCGTTTTAAAACTCCCTTATCTTTATTATACGCAAAAAAAAATCAATGAGGGTCTGTATCAGTTAGATTCGACTGTAAAATACGTATCAGCAGTTAATGATTTTCCAGGTTCTTATAAACCAGAGGGAAGTGGTAGTCTTCCTAAAAAAGAGGATAATAAAGAATATTCTCTAAAGGATTTAATTACGAAAGTATCAAAAGAATCGGATAACGTAGCTCATAATCTATTGGGATATTACCTTTCAAATCAATCTGATGCAACATTTAAGTCCAAGATGTCTGCTATTATGGGAGATGATTGGGATACAAAAGAAAAATTGATTTCTTCTAAAATGGCTGGGAAAGTTATGGAAGCTATTTATAATCAAAATGGATTTGTATTGGAGTCCTTGACCAAAACAGATTTTGATAATCAGCGAATTGCCAAAGGTGTTTCTGTGAAGGTAGCTCATAAAATTGGGGATGCGGACGAATTTGAGCATGATACGGGTGTTGTCTATGCAGATTCTCCATTTGTTCTTTCAATTTTCACTAAAAATTCTGATTATGATACTATTTCTCAGATAGCCCAAGATGTTTATGAGGTTCTAAAATGAGGGAACAGGATTTTTTAAATCATTTTCTCAAAAGAGGATATTTTAAAAAGCATGCTAAAGTGGTGCTAGCTCTTTCTGGTGGATTAGATTCTATGTTTCTATTTAAGGTATTGTCTACTTATCAAGAAGAGTTAGAAATTGAATTGATTCTAGCTCATGTTAATCATAAGCAGAGAGTAGAATCAGATTGGGAAGAAAAGGAATTAAGGAAGTTGGCTGCTGAAGCTGGACTTCCTATTTATGTCAGCAATTTTTCAGGAGAATTTTCAGAAGCGCGTGCACGAAATTTTCGTTATGATTTTTTTCAAGAGGTCATGAAAAATACAGGTGCGACAGCCTTAGTCACTGCCCACCATTCTGATGACCAGGTGGAAACGATTTTGATGCGTTTGATTCGAGGCACTCGTTTGCGCTATCTATCAGGAATTAGGGAGAAGCAAGTAGTCGGGGATATAGAAATGATTCGTCCCTTCTTGTATTTTCAGAAAAAAGACTTTCCATCAATTTTTCACTTTGAAGATACATCAAATAAGGAAAATCATTATTTTCGTAATCGTATTCGAAATTCTTATTTACCAGAATTAGAAAAAGAAAATCCTAGATTTAGAGATGCAATCTTAAGTATCGGAAANGAAATTTTAGATTATGACTTAGCTATAGCTGAATTATCAAAGAATATTGATGTAGAAAATTTAGAGCAGTTATTGTCTTACTCTGAGTCGACACAAAGAGTTTTACTTCAAACTTACCTGAATCGTTTTCCAGATTTGAATCTCACAAAAGCTCAGTTTGAAGAAGTTAGACAAATTTTAAAAACTAAAAGCCAGTATCGTCATCCGCTTAAAAATGGTTATGAACTAGTAAAAGAGTATCAACAGTTTCGGATTTGTAAAATCAGTCCGCAGGCTGATGAAAAGGAAGATGAACTTGTGTTACACTATCAAAATCAGGTATTTTATCAAGGATACATATTTTCTTTTGGAATTCCTTTAGAAGGTGAATCAATTCAACAAATACCTGTTTCACGCGAAACATCCATACACATTCGTCATCGAAAAACAGGAGATTTTTTGATTCAAAATGGACATAGAAAAAAACTCAGACGTTTATTTATTGATTTGAAAATCCCTATGGAAAAGCGAAAATCTGCTCTGATTATTGAGCAATTTGGTGAAATTGTTTCAATTTTGGGAATTGCGACCAGTAATTTGAGTAAAAACACGAAAAATGATATAATGAACACTGTACTTTATATAGAAAAAATAGATAGGTAAAAAAATGTTAGAAAACGATATTAAAAAAATCCTCGTTTCACACGATGAAATTACAGAAGCTGCTAAAAAATTAGGTGCTCAACTCACTAAAGACTATGCAGGAAAAAATCCAATCTTAGTTGGGATTTTAAAAGGATCTATTCCTTTTATGGCTGAATTGATTAAACATATCGACACACATATTGAAATGGACTTCATGATGGTTTCTAGCTATCATGGTGGAACAGCAAGTAGCGGTGTGATCAATATTAAACAAGATGTGACTCAAGATATCAAAGGAAGACATGTTCTATTTGTAGAAGATATCATTGATACAGGTCAAACTTTGAAAAATTTACGAGATATGTTTATTGAAAGAGAAGCTGCTTCTGTTAAAATTGCAACCTTGTTGGATAAACCAGAGGGACGTGTTGTAGAAATTGAAGCTGACTATACCTGCTTTACTATTCCAAATGAGTTTGTAGTAGGTTATGGTTTAGATTACAAAGAAAATTATCGTAACCTTCCTTATGTTGGAGTATTGAAAGAAGAAGTGTATTCAAATTAGAAAGAACAATTTTTAATGAAAAAACAAAATAATGGTTTAATTAAAAATCCTTTTCTATGGTTATTACTTATTTTTTTCCTAGTTACAGCTTATCAGTATTTTAGTNCAGGTAGTGTTGCAGGGAAAAGTGAGCAAATTAATTATACAGAATTGGTAAAAGAAATTACCGATGACAATGTAAAAGAATTAACTTACCAACCAAATGGCAGTGTTATCGAGGTTTCGGGTGTTTATAAAAATCCTAAAACAAGTAAAGAAGAAACAGGCATTCAGTTCTTTTCTCCTTCTGCTACAACAGTAGAGAAATTTTCAAGCATCATTCTTCCTTCAGATACGACAGTATCCGAATTGCAAAAACTTGCTTCTGACCATAAAGCGGAAGTAACTGTTAAGCATGAAAGTTCAAGTGGTATGTGGATTAATATTCTTGTATCCATTGTGCCATTCGGTATTCTTTTCTTCTTCCTATTCTCTATGATGGGAAATATGGGAGGAAATAATGGCCGTAACCCAATGAGTTTTGGACGTAGTAAGGCTAAGGCTGCAAATAAAGAAGATATTAAAGTAAGATTTTCAGATGTTGCTGGAGCTGAGGAAGAAAAACAAGAACTAGTTGAAGTTGTTGAATTCTTAAAAGATCCAAAACGATTTACAAAACTTGGAGCCCGTATTCCAGCAGGTGTTCTTTTGGAGGGACCTCCAGGAACAGGTAAAACTTTGCTTGCTAAGGCAGTAGCCGGAGAAGCAGGTGTTCCATTCTTTAGTATTTCAGGTTCTGACTTTGTAGAAATGTTTGTCGGAGTTGGAGCTAGTCGTGTTCGTTCTCTTTTTGAAGATGCCAAAAAAGCAGCACCAGCTATTATCTTTATCGATGAAATTGATGCTGTTGGACGTCAGCGTGGAGTTGGTCTTGGCGGAGGAAATGACGAACGTGAACAAACATTGAACCAACTCTTGATTGAGATGGATGGTTTTGAGGGAAATGAAGGGATTATCGTCATCGCTGCGACAAACCGTTCAGATGTACTTGACCCTGCCCTTCTGCGCCCAGGACGTTTTGATAGAAAAGTCTTGGTTGGTCGCCCTGATGTTAAAGGTCGTGAAGCAATCTTGAAAGTTCATGCTAAGAACAAGCCTTTAGCAGAAGATGTTGATTTGCAATTAGTGGCTCAACAAACTCCAGGTTTTGTTGGAGCTGATTTAGAGAATGTATTGAATGAAGCAGCCTTGGTTGCTGCTCGTCGTAATAAATCGATAATTGATGCTTCAGATATTGATGAAGCAGAAGATAGAGTTATTGCGGGACCTTCTAAAAAAGATAAGACAGTGTCACAAAAAGAACGTGAATTGGTTGCCTACCATGAGGCAGGACATACCATTGTTGGCCTAGTCTTATCGAATGCCCGCGTTGTTCATAAGGTTACAATTGTACCAAGAGGTCGTGCAGGTGGTTACATGATTGCACTTCCTAAGGAAGACCAAATGCTTCTATCCAAAGAAGATATGAAAGAGCAATTGGCTGGCTTGATGGGTGGACGTGTAGCTGAAGAAATTATCTTTAATGTCCAGACTACAGGAGCTTCAAACGACTTTGAACAGGCGACTCAAATGGCGCGTGCAATGGTTACAGAGTACGGAATGAGTGAAAAACTTGGCCCCGTACAATATGAGGGTAATCATGCTATGTTTGGTGCACAAAGCCCTCAAAAATCAATTTCAGAACAAACAGCTTATGAAATTGACGAAGAGGTTCGTTCATTATTGAATGAGGCACGAAATAAAGCCGCTGAAATTATTCAGTCAAATCGTGAAATTCATAAGTTGATTGCAGAAGCATTATTGAAATACGAAACATTGGATAGTACACAAATTAAATCTCTTTACGAAACAGGAAAGATGCCTGAAACAGTAGAAGAGGAATCACATGCACTATCTTATGATGAAGTAAAGTCAAAAATGAATGATGATAAATAACCCAAAGAGAGGCAAGACCTCTCTTTTTTGTGCAGTTTAGACGGTAAAGGGGACAGAATGGATGAAATGTGCCAAAAGTGTTTCTGAATCTGTTAGACTGTACACAGAAAGGGGAAGATTATGCTTAAAGAATTGTATGAAGAAGTCCAAGGTATTGTATACAAGTGTAGAAATGAATATTACCTTCATTTGTGGGAGTTATCGGATTGGGATCAAGAGGGAATGATTTGCTTGCATGAATTGATTAGTAAAGAAGAAGGATTAGTAGAAGATATTCCTCGTTTAAGGAAATATTTCAAAACCAAGTTTCGGAGTCGGATTCTAGATTATCTCCGTAAACAAGAAAGTCAAAAA